>NZ_JBYCKL010000115.1:0-42759 GCF_057473365.1 Halomonas sp. TH-94 | reverse complement strand
TGCATGGGGATACCATGCTCCCTGGCGGTTGTCTCGATGATGCGGTTGAGCTGTTCGCTGGCAATCGCCCCCACCGACATGGTGAAGCCCTTGCCCATCTCCAACGGCTGCATGCGTCGGTCGCCGATACCGGGTGCGGCCACGTAGTCGTGATTGACGTCTACGCCGATGATGACGTCGGGCTCGAGCGCCCCTGCCAGCACGCGGCTGCCGAAGCGGCCGATCTCTTCATAGCTGGCGATGGCGAACAGCACGCGCACCTTCTCGGTACCGCCGGCCTCGGCGATCAGGCGTGCCACTTCAGCGGTGACGAAGCAGCCCAGGCCGTTGTCCAGATAGGCGCCATAGAAGGTATTGGGGCTGAAGCCGTGGCGAATGGGACGGTCGAAGACGATCGAGTCACCGGGGCGAACGCCCAGGTTGAGCACCTGCTGTTTCTTGTTCTCGCCGTGAATCTGCAGGTCGAGGTAGATCTGCTCTTTCTTGATGCCCTTGCGCCCTTCACGCTGGGCCGGGTCGGAGAAGTGAATGGCGCCAAGCGCCTCCACGGTACCGCCCTGGATGATGCGATAACGGCCAGGCTGCTCCGGATCCTCGCTGAACAGCTTGACCTCATGGCCGATCAACACATTGGGCAGGAAGGCGTCGGTATTGATCCAGATCTTGCCGTCGTCGCCGATGCTGCGCACCTGCATGCGGATCTTGTCGGCGTGGCCGATGATCATCACCTTGAACATGTCGTCACGACCGGGGTGGGTATCCCACACCACACCGGCGTGCCCTTTGTACTGGTGAAGATGCCACTCTTTCGGCGCGAAGCTCTCGAAGTGAGGCTTGAGCACGCCGTAGGTCATGGCACCTTCCAGACCCACCGGGCTGGGTGCATCGAGGATACGCTGCATCAAGCTGAATTGATCTTCGGGCATGGGCTCGCCCCAGGGCTTTACGCTTGTGCTCATGTGGCTTCCTTTCATGGCTAACGGGTTCATCTTCAGCGTAGTCTGCCAGAAGCGCCACGAATAAAAAGGCAAGGTCCGTGGACCTTGCCTCTCTTTATATTCCTACGGTAGCGCCAGGATCAGCGGTCGAACGATGCCGCCAACGGCTCAGTGACCCCAGGCATCGCCCAGTGTCATGTCATCGTCCACTTCACTGTAGCGGTCTTCGTCATACTCCTGGGCGGACTCCTCGAGCTGGTCCTCGTCGTAGGATTCACGAGTGACCAGTTGGTCGTCCCGTAACTCCATTTCCGCCAAGGGCAGAGTAATGTCGGTGCCGCCCATGCCCCACAGGCCACCCACGGTCACGACGACGTGCAGGTCGCCGGTATCGTTGTCGCGCACCACGTTCTGCACGTCTCCGATATCCTCGTCATCCATGTTGACCACGGTCATGCCTTCGATTTCGCTGACCTGCATGTCACGCAGCGAGGCATCCAGCTGATCGTCGGCCCCCATGGGATCGAGGTCGTCACCTTGGGCGGTATCGAGTTCTCCTTCACCGGTATCCATTTCGTCCGGCTCGTCCATATCCGGCTCGTCCATGTCCGGGCCATCGGCAAGACCATCGTCGTCATGGGTATCCACGGTGGTCTGCTCTTCACCCACCGCAGCCTCGCCGTTCAGGGCGTTCTCTTCATCCGCGTTGTCCTGGGCCAGGGCGCCGCCCGCCAGACCAGCGGAAATGGCACCGATTGCAATGGCCAGTAAGGTCCTTTTCATGACACTCCCTCCTAGAGTCGACACAGGTAACCACCCCTTGAACATAGACCGCTACCATGACTACGCAAAGATATCGTTGGAAAAGAATGGATACCAAAGGTTGCCGCTTCGTTTCGCTCAGCTTGCGAATAACGAATGGATGGTCAGCGCCGAAAAAAAGCAAGGCCGAAGCGGCCTTGCTTAGCTATTGCTGCCCTCTGTCGAGTGTCTTGACGAGGGTGGCGCTCAACGTCCCATGGCATCCGACAGCACGGTGTCGTCTTCCACTTCGCTGTAGCGGTCCTCATCGTAGTCGGTGGCCAGCTCGTCGAGTTCATCTTGGCCAATGATGTCCTGAAGCACCAGCTGATCGCCTTCGAGACGCATGTCGGCCAGCGGCAGGGTGACGTCGGAGCCGCCAAAGATCCAGAAGCCACCCACCGACACCACGGCATGCAGATCGCCGGCATCGTTGTGACGCAACACGTTCTCCACCTGCCCAAGTGTCTCGCCTTCGATATTGACGATAGTCATGCCTTCCACTTCACCGGCTTGCAGCGAGGCGATGGCGGGATCGAGATCGGCGTCCGTCGGGCCCATCTCTTCGAAGCCTGCTTCAGGCTCTTGCTGAGCGGCCTGGCCGGCCTGCGGTGTATGCTCGCCTTGAGGCGCCTGCTCGGCTTCTGCCGCGGCGGGCTCAGCGGTGGTGGCCTGGTCGCCGGGGTCGGCCTGCGTTTCGTCGTCCTCGACATTCAACTCGAGGTCGTCATCTTGATCGGTGGCGGCTTCGTCGCCGTTGGCGTCGTCCGCACCATCGATCTCCTGGCCGTTATCCTCGTCGGTGTCATCGTCACGCAGCTCCTCATAGTCCTCGGCATCGTCACCTTCGTCAGGGAGCTCGTCTTCGTCTACCGAGACATCGGCCTCGGTGTCGCCGGCATTCTGGTCGTCGTCAGCCTGGGAATCCTGGTAGTCACCCTGGGTCGCGTCGCTCTGCTCCTCGCCCACGGTGCCGTTTTCCTCAAGCTCGACATCGTTTTCCTGCGCCAATGCACCTCCGGCAAGACCGGCAGAAATGGCACCGATAGCGATCGCCAATAAAGTCCTTTTCATCACTCTTCTCCTAGGTGGGGCCCTGTACCGTCAAGATAGGCGGTAAGGACCGCACGGCTCCAGAAACGCAGCGAAACGAAACGTCAGTATTCGGCAACCTGCGTTGGGTTTAAGCAATTAGACGAGAGGAAATCGTCTCGTCTGCTCGGACTACTCCATGATCTCGAATCGATACCCACCTGCCGACTCCGTGCCGCTTCCCGCCGTGCCGCGCCAGACGATGCGATACTCGCCAGGTACCATGCGCCCTTCGGGAACGGCACTATGCTCCTCTTCCAAGGTGCCGATGGTGGTCTCCGCGAGTGGCACCATGCCTTCGGGACCCGACACCTCGAACAGGGTGAGGCGCAGCGGTGCATCCAGCCGAATGCCAAGCGTCTCGGGCGCCTGCTCGACATGACTGCCATCGGCGGGTGTGGATTCCACCATTTCGGCTTGTGCCCAGAGCGGTGATGCCAGCGCCAGCGCCGTCAGGGCGGCGAGGCAGCCGCCGGCAATGCGCACTGCCCGGGCGTTGGGCAAGCCGTTCATGTGTGGGGATGCACGTAGCCGCTCCATCCCTGGCCGGTGCCAAGGTGCGTTGCCACCCCAACCACTTCCGGCCGATGCGTCGAAGCGACATTTCGCCCCTGCTGAGTCCCCATGTGGGTCGCCACCATGCGCTGGGGCGCTTCCTGCCGAGCCGGGATGATCGACGGCATTCGGCCCTGGGCATGCTGCCGGGAGCCGGAACGCAGCTGGGACATGACCAGCCAGCCCAGGCCGACGCCGGTGACCAGCACCGGCAAGGGGTTTTCACGAATCGAACGGCTCAGATTGTCGATGAAGTTCGTACCGACTCCACCGCTCCTGGGCAGGTATTCCTTGACGCTTCGCTTCAGCTGAGCCGGCGATAGTCGGCTTTCCAGCTCATGCAGGGTCTCGTCGAGATGGGCACGGGAGTGGCGAATTTCGTCTTCCAACTCCTCGGCCCGGCGATGGTTACGCTTCATGTTGCCTCCTTGGCTTCACCGCGTTGAACTTCCCTTCTCCTCAAGCTGGTATCGAAGCGGGCCGACGTCAAGTCGTGCAGGCCTGCGCCAGAGTCGCCTCGATGGCGGCATCGCTGGTGGGACGCACCAGCCGGGCCACCTCCTCGCCCTCTTGCAGCACGATCAGCGTTGGCCACAGCTTGACACGAAAGAAGCGCCCCAATCGCCGACCCCGGCCATCCTCGATCTTCAAATGCCGAACGGTATGGCGCTGTGCCAGGACCCGTTCAAGGGCGGGCTGGACGACCTGACAGTATCCGCACCAAGGCGTGCCGAACTCGATCACGGTAAGGCCATCGAGCTGGCGCACTTGCTCGGGACTTGGCGCGTTGCCGCTGTACTCGCGCTGCATGGGCATGCTGCTCCTCCTTGGCTCGGCTCGATCCTCGCCGTGCCTTTGCCGGAATGCCTACCATAAGCCTAGAAGCCCAGTCGCGCTGCGCTCAATGTGCACTTCCTATCGAGATCCCTGCCCCTTTTCGCCGTTCTCGTTGCGTCGCAACCCCAGGTAGAGCCCGGCGCACATCAGCAGCAGGATCACTGCGAAAGGCAGCCCTGAAATGGTAGCGACCGCCTGCAGTGCCTCCAGGCCTCCGGCCGTCAACAGTACGGCGGCAACGACCCCTTCCATGGTGGCCCAGAACACCCGCGTGGCCTTGGGGGGATGGGGATCCCCGCCCGAAGTGATGATGTCGATGATCAGCGAGCCGGAGTCCGACGAGGTGATGAAGAAGATCGCCACCGTGGCAATCATCAGGGTCATGCTGGTCGTGACGACCCATTCGGGCATCTGGAAATGATCCAGGAACAGGAAGAAGGCCAGCTCCGGTTCGTCCTCGACGATGTCGACCAGTCCGGCCGCTTCGAACAGCTCTCTGTAGAGCGCCGACCCGCCCATGACAGTAAGCCACAGCACCGACGTGAGCGTGGGGACTAAGAGCACGCCGAGCAGGTATTGGCGCAGGGTGCGGCCACGTGAAACGCGGGCGATGAAAAGCCCGACGAAGGGTGACCAGGAGATCCACCAGGCGAAGTAGAACAGAGTCCAGTCGTTCTGCCAGCTCTCCTCGTCGGGGGAATTGAAGGCCTCGGTGAAGGTCCCGCGGCTGGGTATTTCATTGATGTAATTGCCCAGGCTCTGCAGCATCGAATTGAAGATGAACTGGGTCGGGCCGAACAGGAGCACATAGACCACCAGGGCAGCACCGATCAGCAGCGCCAGCTTCGACAGCCGCTGAATGCCCTTGGCCAGGCCGGAGAGCACCGAAACCAACGCCACTGCGGTAATGCCGGCAATCAGCGCGATTTGCACGCCGATATTGTCCGGTATGCCGTAGGCGTGCTCGAGCCCGGTATTGATCTGACGCACCCCCAGCCCCAGCGACACGGCAACACCGATAAGGGTGCCGGCCGCCGCCATGGCATCGATGCCGTTGCCGATCGGCCCCTCCACTCGCTTGCTGCCCAGCAGCGGCGTGAACGCCGAGCGAATGGTCAACGGCAGCCCTCGATTGAAGCAGAAGTAACACAGCGACAGCCCCACCAGGCCGTACATGGACCACCCATGCAGGCCCCAGTGGAAGTAGCTGTGTACCAGTGCGTCGCTTGCCGCCTGCTCGGTTTCGGCCTCACCGAAGGGTGGGTCGGCGAAAAACGAGACGGGTTCGGCCACGCCGTAAAACAGCAGGCCGACCCCGGTGCCCGCGGCGAACAGCATCGAGAACCAGCCCCAGGTCGAGAATTCAGGGCGCTCGTCCTCGCCTCCCAGCCTGACATCGCCGTAGCGGCTGAAAATGAGATAGATCGCCAGCACCAGAAAGGCGTTCATCGCCAGCAGATAGAACCAGCCGAGGTTATCCGCGATGGCTTCCTGTACCGCCTCGCCCCCTGCCTGTAGCCGTTCGGGCATGACGACACCGAAGACGACGAGAGTCAGAATGACAGTGGCCGAGGTAAGGAAGACGGCGCGATGGACGGGCACGCCAAAAAGATTATGCCGTGTGGTACTGCCGTAGCGGTCGGAATCGGAACGAGTCGGCATCTCCCTTGCCTCCTGAAGAGTGCGCATCAACGCGCGGGTAGGGCATCCTTGCATTACCCTGTGCTTGGCTTGGCTTTGCTATAAGTGAACGATAGCAGTCATGAGCAACAGGAATGTTGCGAAATGCAACCTGCGAGAGCTGACATGTCCAACCCCAACTCTCACCGTCCTAAGCATGGCGGTCGGTGGCCGAACTACATTGCCGGGTTCAGCGTGCTGTTGCTTCTACTAGCAGTATTGCTGATGGCCGGAGCCGGGCCGGCGTATCGGCTGAACCTGCTGCCGCTGGGCGGTGCCTTCGACATGCTGCGCCGTGGTGTATACGTGTCTGCCGGCGCTGCAAGCGCTGGCTTGCTGGCCTTGATCGCCGCCACCTTCTGCCGGCGCCTGAGGCCGGCGCTGATCGGTGGCTTGGTCGTGATGGCAACCGCGGCCATGCTCGCCGTCCCTTGGCTTCACTGGCAGCGCGCCCAGTCGGCGCCGCCGATTCACGACATCACCACCGATACCGAAAATCCGCCTGCCTTCGAGGCGCTTGCGGCGGCCCGAGAGGCGGCCCCCAATGCGGTGGAATACCCCGGTGGGGAAGTGGCGCAACAGCAGCGCGAGGCCTACCCCGACATCCAGCCGGTGATCGTCGATGCATCGCTCAATCTGGCCCGGGACGTTGCCGAAGCCGCCGCGCTGGACATGGGCTGGCAGATCGCCCACAACTCGCTGACCCACATCGAGGCAACCGATACCACCACCTGGTTCGGCTTCAAGGACGACATCGCCATCCGTCTGAGCCAGACCGACGAAGGCGTACGTATCGATGTACGCTCGGCTTCGAGGCTGGGGCGTAGCGATGTAGGCACCAATGCGGCACGCATTCGTGCCTACTTCGACGCCGTAGAGCGCCGCCTGGAGCGGACCTGAAAGCACCACCCCGCGATGAGGCCGGGGTGGCGTCTTGCTCTCAGCTCTCGGGCGGCAGCGCCTCAATGGTGCGCAACGCCGCATTGACGATGTCTTGTCGCTTGGGCAGGTCGCCCATGCGGTTGGGGGTATCCATGTTCAGGGCGAAGAACACCGGACCGCTAGGCCGTTCCACCCAACCTACCCACCAGCCAAGCTGGCCGCTCCAACCGGTTTTGCCGCGCAGGATCCAGTCGCTGCCGGCGGCCACGACCATCAGGTCCTTGACCAGGCGCTGATCGGCTTCGCCGAAGGGCAGCTCATTGCGGTAGAGCCGCTCGAGAAAGGCGATCTGTTCCTCGGCAGAGATCTCCAGCATGTCCTCCTCGAGCCAGAAGTTTTCGAGGTCGTCGCCGATGTCGGCATTGCCGTAGCCGACCGCCTCCAGGTAAGCAAGCTCTCTCTCTGCACCGAGTTCACGGGCGAACTGCTGGTAGAGCCATACCGCCGAGAGGCGCATGCCCGAACGCAAGTCCTGGTCCGCATTCCAGGCCGGAATGCTGCGCTCGACCCCATCCCAGGGAAAGACCTGGAATTCATCCTCTACGACATCGGCATCCAGGACGAAAAGGGTGTGGGGTATTTTGAAGGTCGAGGCCGGCACGAAGCGCTGGCGTGCACGCTCGCCGTCGTGCACCAGCGTCGTTGCAGCACCGTCGCGCTTGTCGACGACCAGCAGCGTGCCGCTGGCGTCGTTGACGCGAAAAATCTCGCTCCAATCGCTACGCGGCTGCCAGGCATCTGCCACGGCATTGACCGGCACCAGCGCAAGGAGCAGCGCACTTGCCATTATCGTTTTGAGGGCTTTTTTCTTGGTACTCATGATTCCATCGCTTGTCGTAGGGGTGGGAAGGACAAAGGACGACGCGTCGGGGTCAAGAATATCGGCACGTAAAAGACCTTCACAAACCATGATATCTTGCATGAGCCATGAATTGGATTAGGGCTTATGTCGAGACCTTACCTGCCGCTGAATGCGCTGCGTGCCTTCGAGGCGGCCGCACGCCACCTTAGTTTCACTCACGCTGCCGAGGAGCTGAACGTGACCCAGGCGGCGGTAAGTCATCAGGTCAAGCTGCTGGAAGAGCGCCTGGGAACGGCACTGTTCAAGCGCCTGCCCCGTGGGCTGATGATCACTGCCGAGGGCGAGGCGTTACTGCCGGTGATGCGAGACTCGTTCGACCGCATGGCAGACATGCTGGAGCGACTCGAGGGCGGCCGGGTACGCGACATTCTCAACGTGGGCGCGGTAGGCACCTTTGCGGTGGGCTGGCTGCTGCCTCGATTGGCGCGCTTTCAGGCCGACCATCCGCTTATCGAGATCCGGCTTTCCACACACAACAATCGTGTCGAAATGAGCAGTGAAGGGTTGGATTTCGCCATTCGCTTTGGCGAAGGCGCCTGGCACGGACTCGAGGCACAGCGGCTCTTCGATGCCCCGCTATCCCCGCTCTGCGTGCCGCGCATTGCACAAGCCATCTCGACACCGGCCGACCTGGCGCGGCAAATTCTGCTGCGCTCCTACCGTGAAAGTGAATGGAGCCACTGGTTCGCGGCGGCTGGCCTCACTCGCCCACCCGCGCGCACTCATGGCGTTACCTTCGATTCATCCCTGGCGATGATGGAGGCCGCAGTACAGGGCGTGGGAGTGGCGCTGGCCCCGCCGCGCATGTTCACGCGACAATTGAATAGCGGCCAGATCGTACAGCCTTTCGCTGTACATGCCGCCCTGGGTAGCTATTGGCTGACGCACCTCAAGTCGCGCAAGCCCAGCTCGGCCATGCAGACTTTCGCTCACTGGTTGCTCGAAGAGATACGCCTGGCTTACGGTAGCGAGGCCTAACCCAGCGACTCGACGAGCGTCGTCTCCATCGGCAGCGCATAGCACCACGCCTGTAGCGTGGCCTTATGCTAGCCTGTTGCTCTCCCCATATCACTCGATGAACGGACCCGCGATGCTGCGCATATCCAATAACGTGGAGCTGGCCGACCATGAGGTCGAGATCAGTCAGATACGTGCCCAGGGCGCAGGCGGCCAGAACGTCAACAAGGTGGCGTCGGCGGTACACCTGCGCTTCGACATTACCGCTTCGAGCCTGCCGCCCTTCTACAAGGAACGGCTGCTGGCGCTTTCCGACAGCCGTATCAGCAAGGAAGGCGTCGTGGTGATCAAGGCACAGAGTTTTCGCACCTTGGAACTGAACCGAGAGGATGCGCTGGAACGGCTCAAGGCGCTGATCCAGGAGGCAGTGAAAACTCGCAAGGCCCGCCGTCCCACCAAGCCTAGCAAGTCGGCACGCCGCAAGCGCACGGACCGCAAGACGCAGAAGGGGCAGACCAAGGCGCTGCGTGGCAAGGTAAAGCTGTAGCTGAGCAATGACTGCTAGGCTTAACGCCAACGTTACGCACCGCAAGCCAAGGAGTCCCCATGCCATCGAGAAGAGTCTCGCGCCCGCTGAGCCCAGGGCTGGAGCGGCTGCATCTGGTCTGGGACGTGCTGATCATCGTGCTGGTGGTGGCCAACCTGACGCTGCTGCTGATCGATGGCCTGTTTCTGCTCGACCCCCTGAACGATGCCTTCGCTGCCGTAGCCCCCGGCCTGCATCGTGCCTACGACACCCATGTGCATACCAATTTCGTTCAGATCGATCTGGTGTTCGTCGCCATCTTCGTGCTCGACGTGCTGTTCGGTTGGGCCGTTGCCATTGCGGAACGACGCTATCACCGCTGGTTCTTCTACCCCTTCGTGCACTGGTATGACGTGCTGGGCTGCATTCCGGTGGGCGGTTTTCGCCTGCTGCGCATTCTGCGTGTCATCTCGCTGCTGCACAGGCTGCAGCGCCTGGGCCTGATCGACGTGCGCGGCTGGCAGCTCTATGGCGTCTACACCAAGTATTACGACATCTTCTTCGAAGAGCTTTCCGATCGCGTGGCGATCCGCCTGCTGGGCAATATGCAGGAGCAGATTCGCTCCAGCGATTCGCTGTCGACACGGATCGTCGATCAGGTGGTGATGCCGCGCAAGCAGCAGCTGATCCATGAGCTTTCACGGCGACTCGAGGAGATGACGGGTAACGCCTACGCCCGCAACCGCCAGGCGACGATGTACTATGTCAGTTCACTGGTGGGCCGCACCGTGGCCGAGAGCCAGGAGATGAAGCGCCTGCGACGCCTGCCGATGGGTGACTCGCTCGCTCGCAGCATGGAGTCGAGCCTGCGTGACCTGGCCTGCCGCCTGGTGGACGAAGCGATGGCGGGGCTACGTTCACCGGAGTTCACCGCTTTGGTGGAGCGCCTGGCTGACAGCGGTTTCGACACCTGGCTGCAAGTCGACGAGCACACCGACCGGGTAACCGAACAGGTGATGGTCGACATGCTCGAACTGCTCAAGGAGCAGATTGCCGTCAAGCAGTGGCGGCGACGCTACGACTGATGCCGACTGGCCAGGATATGATGCAACCCGCCGCACTCCACCATCGGGTCGTCGCAGTTCACGACGATTTCCGAGCGCGCCAGAACATAGCTCTTGCCGGTGATGGTGTTCTCCACCACCTGGTGCTTGCCGCCGGCCTCACGCGCTTCGATGAACTGGCCGATGAAGCCGGTTTCACGCAGGGAAACGGTCTCCAACCGGTCGCCGGGCTTGATGGTGCCTTCATAGTGCATCAGCGCCAGGCGCGCCGAAGTCCCGGTACCCGTGGTGCTGCGGCAAATCACGCCAGGGTGGACGTAGGTCGTCGAACGCGAGCGATAGAAGTCGTCGGCAATCTGCTCCACCGGCCCCATGAAGTGCAGGAACGGTAGCGGCCCCACGTCGCCCAGGGTGTAATGGGAAAAGCCGCTGCGCGCCTGGATCGCTTCGACGATGCGATGCGCGCACTCGGCCAGCGCCCGCTCCTCCTCTCGCTTGAGCGAGAACCCCAGCGCCTCGGCATCCACCAGCGCGTAGAAGCCACCGCTATAGGCAATGCTGTAGGTCACGTCGCCGATACCCGGCACATGCAGGCTCGCTCGGTGTGTGTCGATATAGCTTGGCAGGCCTCCACAGGTGATCGCCTCGACCACGCCGTTCTCGACCCGCGCCTGGATATGCACCAGCCCGGCCGGGGATTCCAGCGTGAAGCGCTGGATACCTTCACGCTTGGGGATCAGCCCCGTCTCGAGCAGCGCCGTGGCCGTACAGATGGTGTTGGAGCCGGAATAGATCGGATAGCCCATCACCTCCATGATGATATAGCCCATCTGCGCCTGGGGATCGGTGGCCGGCACGATCAGGTCCACCGACATCTCGGGGATACCGTAGGGTTCGCCAAGCAGCAGCTTGCGCAGGCCGTCGGCATCGTTCTCCAGATACTCCATCTGCTGACGCACGGTGTCACCGGGCAGCGGATCGATGCCGCCGATCACGATGCGGCTGACATCGCCCCCGGCATGGGTGTCGAGCAGTTGAAGAGTGAGTTCGTGGCTCATGCGTCGTCCTTGTAAGCGGTGCCCTTGGAAACGTTACCCTCGAGCGCGAAGGGAGCGCCGTGTTCGGCCCATTGAGAATCGGGAACGACGACGATCTTGCCCAGGTAGTTGCTGCCGCGGTTGACGAAATAGCGCTCCGCCTCGTGCAGCTCCGAGAGTTTGAAAGCCGCGTGCAGCACCGGCTTGAGCTGGCCGCTGCGAATCCATTCGACGAGCTGTTCGGCCTCCTCGCGGGTGCCGTGGGAGACGCCGAAGATCTGCACCTGATAGAGATAGATGCGGGTCCACATGATTTCGCTGAGGTTGCCGCCGCTGGCCCCGGCGATGGAGAGCCGGGGGTAGGTGGTGCGCGCCTTCATGTCGCCGATCATGGTGTCGATGAACAGATCGGTCATCTCGCCGCCGACCAGATCCATGACGGCATCGATGGGCGCGCCGCCGGTGGCCTCCAGCACACGATCGACGAAAGTAGGCAGATCGCCGCGATCGATGACCGCTTCGGCGCCCAGCGCCAGCAGCGCATCGGCCTTGTCGGGCTGGCTTACCGCATAGGGGATGGCCCCGACGATGCGGCACATCTGAATCAGCGCGGCACCCACGCCACCGCTGGCGCCGCTGACCAGCACCCGCTCACCTGCGGCCACAGCGGCCGAGGTCATCATGTGGTAGCCGGTCTGGTAGGAGCACATGCCCATCGCCGCCAGCTCGGCATCGGCGAGTTCGGGATTGGCCACGTGGTGGAACTGGTCCGACGGCACGGCGATGTACTCGGCATAGCCGCCATCGGCGCCGTGCCCGTAGTAGTCGGGGGTCAGGTTGATGTCGCGTCGCTCGTCGGCGTAGAGATTGAAGTCGAGCAGGCCGCGTTCGCCGATACGCGAGGCATCGATGCCCTCGCCCACCGCCACCACGCGCCCGGCCACGTCCGCGCCCTGGATGCGCGGGAAGGTCAGGGTCGGCTCGCCACCCATGGCAAAGGAGGTCACCTCGCCCTTGTCCTTGGTGGGATAGAGCCCTTCTCGGGCCTTGCGGTCGGTGTTGTTCTTGGCAGTGGCGGTGACCTGTACCAAGACCTCACCCGGGCCGGGGCGAGGTGTAGCGACATCGCTTCGATACACCAGCTTGTCGATGTCCCCATGGCCGGTCAGAACCATGGCGTTCATGGTGGCCGGAATCGACGGCACGTTCTCGTTGGGCATGGCAGACCTCCTGCTGAGTCTTGAGTGGCAGCACTAACCACACTGGCCACCAAAAGGGGCAACGCTTTCCCGGCTCGAACGACTCAACCTTTCCAGACAACGAGATGCCGACAGGCCTGCGCTGATTGCGCCGGCCGGGCGTCGTCGTGAAACGGGGAAAACGATTGAGGTGCGACAGCCGGCAAGGCGTGTCGACATGGGCAAATTGAATCATGCCCTGCCCCCTTCTTCATACCGTCGAGCATATGGATTTCTTTCTGTTTTCGCGGCTAACGAGTGGGTGTTCTTTCTTGTCGAACCAGAAGCGCAGCGGAGCGACTCGGCCTGAGTTAAGGCGCAACGAAGGATAGCTCGCTATCCTGTTAAGCAGGAGAGAGCGAGGTGAAGGAGACACCGATGAAGTTTTGGTTGATCGTCAACAAGGCGGCGGGAGATGGCAGCCACAGCGAATCGTATTGGCGGGGCTATCTCCAGGCAGCTGGCATCCCGGAGCTGCATGTACGGGGGCTCAAAGAAACCGAATGGGAGCAGGAGGTGGCACCCGGAGATCGGGTTCTGGTCGCCGGTGGCGATGGCTCGGTGAACCGGGTCGCATCGGTGTGCGTGGAGCGTGAGGCCACCTTGGGCGTCTTGCCTTCCGGCACGGCGAACGATTTCGCTCGCAATCTGGGCTTGCCTGACGACCCCCTGGAGCTCTGTCGGCTCATGCGTTCGGGGCAGAGTGTCGCGGTGGATGTCGCCTGGCTCAATGGCACCATTTTTCTCAACGTCGCCCATATCGGACTCGGCACACTGCCGGCCAGGGAGGCTTCCCAGGAGCAAAAGCAGCGCTTGGGCCGGTTCAGCTATTTGCTGACATTGTTGCAGCGTATGCGCATGCAGCGGGGTATCCGTGGGCGCATCGAGTGCGATGACCAGATAGTCGAAGGGCCATGGCTGACCATTGCCATCGCGTCGGGGACCTATTTCGGCGGCGGCCACGAGATCGCCGAGGCAAGAATCGACGACGGTATGCTGAATGTGGTGGCGGTGAGGCATCACTCCTTGCTGCGTGTGCTGCTGGCCTTCATCTCCACCCGGCTACTGAGGCGTACGCCTCGACCCAACGATACCGTGGTGCACTTTCAATCCCCCCAGTGCCATATACAGCTGCGCCACGCCCATACGGTCACCGCCGATGGCGAAAACCTGGGCCGCATGGCCAACATCTCGGCCTTTACCCGACGCGGCGTCCTCAATGTGATAGGCAGTCGCCTGGTCCTGGGCAGGCCTGAAGCACCACAAGCCGTCCAATACAGCCCCAACGACACACCACCGCTGGAACGCCCCGGGCCTGGCGCGCAACCTTTTTGATGCTTCCGTGGCACAGAGTCGACCAGAGGGCATCCCATGTAATGCCCTCGGCTTCCTTGTGAGTTTCCTTGATGCCCCGACGGCGAGTGCTAGCTTGACTAACGAAGCCCGGCACATCGACACGCCATGAATAACAAGGGGGCCTGATGAACAGAACGGATTCCTACACTTGTCGCTGGCTTGGCGCCTTGTCATTCGCCCTGCTTTGCACTTCACCAAGCCTGGCGCAGGGCCAGACGAATGAGTCCGACCTGCCCCGCCTGGAAAAGGCGGAATGCCCCACCGAAGCGCTAACGGCGCTGGGAGCAAGCTGCCACACCTTTCACGCCCCCGAAAACTGGGAAGCACCAAACGGCAATACGGTGGCCATTCCCGTTGCCGTTCTGGCACCGCAAACCGGAGCAGAGCAAGCGGTAGAGAACGATACCCCACCCGTATTCTTCTTCCCTGGCGGGCCCGGCTACTCTTCTCTCGATAACCGCGATTATCTTGAACAACTGCAGAAGGACATCGGCAACCGGACTCTGGTGACCATGGATCACCGAGGTTTCACACATGCCGAACCGGCACTGGAGTGCCCGAAATATGCGGCGGTCTCGCCCTACCACAACATTCTCCATACCCCGGCCATTACCGCTTCACTGGAACCGATGCATCGGCTTGGCATCATCACCGCGGAGGTGGAGGCCTGCTACCGCAAATTGGTCGAGGAAGGAGTCGATGTCAGTCAGTACAACTCGCACTCCGTTTCTCGCGACGTGGACGAGATACGCCAACTGCTCGGCTACGAGCACATCGACGCCTTCGGCTCCTCCACCGGCAGCGGTACGGTAGCGTCCTTCATTCAGTACCACCCGGAGAGCATTCGCGCCGCCATCTTTGGCTGGCCCTGGTTCAACCACCTGCGCAACCGTCCGCCGGTCGACGAGCTCTACACTGCGAAGCAGACCTTCACCGACACGCTTGCGCTATGCGCCGCGGAAGACGAGGCGTGCCGTGAAATGCTGCCCCACTGGATGCAGGCCTTCGACCGGGCCCGACGCATGCTCGATGCCCGCCCCTATGTGGCTCATGTCGCCACGCCCTACGGCTCTGCCGAGACGCTCTATTTCGACGGCGCCGCCTTCATCGACACGCTCTATCTGATGCTGGCTGCCGATTACGCCGAGCTGCCCAGCCTGGTCGCCGGCATAGAGGTCGGCGATTACTCGCGGCTCGAGACCTTCTTCCGCCTCGACGATTACGATCCCGAGCCCGAGGCCTCCGCCTATGCGCTCGGTTATTTCCTTGCGCATGTGTGCAACGACATGGGCAGCAACCGCCCTAGTCGAGACGATTCCATCGCAGCCGTCCAGCGTGAACCGGCGGTACTCGGCTTCGAGCCGCCTTGGCTTTGTGCCTGGTGGGGCGAGGATGGAGACGTACCGGTCGAGCACAACGATCCACCCGTGAGTGAAACCCCGGCACTGGCGATACATGGGCAGATGGACCCCTGCTGCGGCACACGCTGGAGCCAGCATCTGCAGCTCACCATGCCCAACCTGTAGTACGTCGAAATGCAGGCGCTTGGGCATAACCCGGTCAATGAATGCCGCTCGACGATGATCCAGGCGTTTCTCGATGACCCCCACAGCCCTGTCGACTCCAGCTGCCGCGAGGAAATCGAGCGAGAGCCATGGGTGATCGAGCCCCCCGCCGTGGCCGAAGAGCACGGCTCATGAGCGAAGCGGCAACGCGTCGCGGCTGGATTCTGCTGCGCGGGCTGGTGCGTGAGGCGCGCCACTGGGACGGATTCACCGAACGGCTGGCCATGGCGTTACAACAGCCCGCGCGGGCCGTCGACTTGCCTGGGAACGGTGAGCACTGGCGCGATGCCAGTCCCACGAGCATCGATGCCATGGTCGATGCACTGCGTGATGAGCTGAACGAAGCGAGTATCCTTGGCCCGCATCGCGTGCTGGCCATCTCGCTGGGTGGCATGGTGGCCGTGCGCTGGGCGCAACGCTATCCGGCGGAAGTGAAAAGCTTGGTGCTGATCAATTCTAGCCTGCGTGGCGTTGCCCCCTTTTACCAACGCTTGCGCCCGCGTCAATACCCCCGATTACTGGCGGCCATGCTGCTACCGCTCAGCCATGAGCGGCGCGAGCGCTTGATTCTACGCATGACCACCCGCCAGCAGGACGATCCTGACGCGGTGGCGCAACGTTACGCCCAATGGCAACGCGACGCGCCGATGAGGAAGGCCAACATGGTGCGCCAGCTGCTGGCCGCCATGAGAGGGTTCGACCTGCCACAAGCGCTGCCCGGGTTGCCGGTGTTGGTGCTGGCCTCGAAAGCCGACCGGATGGTGTCCTGGAAGTGCTCAGAGCGCATAGCCCAACGCTGGCACTGGCCGCTGAGATGCCACGCCGATGGCGGCCACGACCTTACCCTGGACGACCCGGAGTGGGTCCTGGCAGCGATACGTCAGTGGCTCGCCGAGGCGGACCTCGCGGGTGAGCGCAGCAGCCAGGAGGCCAGAGCCACCAGTGGCAGACCAATCAGCGACCCCGGATGAGCCCCCAGCCCCAGGCTTATCGCCAGCGCCAGAAACAGCGCCAGCCCGCCCGTGACGATACGCCGGAGGTCGGTGGTAGCGGGCACATCCTGCTTGCGGAAACGCTCGAAGATCACGACGACTGCCAGAACCGGCACCATTATCAGGATGCATAGCCCTATCCACTCGAGGCGACCGATCCAGAACCCTGGTTCCCCCGGCACCCCCGCATCGATCGGCCACCCAAGGCGCTGCCCCAGCCAAGCCGCCGGCAGCTCGGCCAACTTGTGCCACAGGTACAGCTGGAGCCCGAACGCCCCGATCATGGCCATCCAGCGTCCCAGATGCTGGCGCTGAAGAAAACGGCGCAGGGGCTTCTCGAACAACACCACCAGCCCCACCTGAAACCACATGACACCTAACAGGGCCAGCGTCGGGGGAAGCAAGTTGGTATCGCCCCCGGGGTTGCCGTTGACCATCGAAGGCGGATAACCCAGGGCCACGGCAGCCAACAACCAGGTCAGCCCGAAGACCATCAGCACGGCTCCGGTACGTCGCCCAAAGAAGCGTCCGTTCCACCAAGCGATGCCGAGCTGCTGAGGCAGGAGCCAGAAGAAAATCGTGCTGATCCAGGCAAAGTAGTCGTGATCCGAGGTGACCAACCGGCCCAAGCTCGCCCACTCCTCCAGAGCGGTCGGCTGCGAACGCAACAAGTCCACCGCCGCAATGGCCACGATCAGCATCGTTGGCGCCCATAAGCCGAAGCGCCGGTCGGCCCAGACGCTGAGCGGCAGTACCAGTTGGACGCCAAGCAGGATCAGCAGAAACCACAGATGCACGGTGAGAGACTGGTTGAGCGGCCCCAGCACGCCGTCACGAGTGAAAAAGGAGATACCCACGAAACCTGCCAGCACGGCCAGGTAGGTCACGGTCGGCCGGGCCAGCCCCAAAGCGCGGCCCGCCCACCAGTGCGCATGCGGCTCGCCGGACCGATAGCGCTCCTCCACGCCTTCCGAGCTGACAGCGGCAGAGACGAAAATGAACAGCGGGACGACCTGAACGATCCAGGTGAAAAACCCCGCAGGTGGCCAGGCATCGAGAATGTGGCCGGTCTCTACCAGCATGCCCTCTTCGAGCCGTGGCAGCGTGGCAACCCAGTGCCCGAGCACTACGATCAACAGCGCGATGGCGCGCAGCGCATCGGGATAGGGATCGCGCGCGTCGCTCATGCACCCTCCTTCCCTGAATGGCTGACGAAACGCTCGCTTCCGGCCTTAGCCTAGTAAAGGCTGACAGAGGTGGCCAAATTAGAACGCTCTGCATTCGATAGAGCTGATGATCGTTGCTACGTTGGTGAGTCATGACATCGGTAAATGCCGTGACTAAGACAAAGGCATGGCATCGGCTAATGAAAAGGTGTGGCAATGCACGGACTCAGCTATCTTCGAGCGCCGCTCTACACCAGCCTGCGCAGGCTGGCTCTGCTGTCGGTTTTGAGCGGTGTGCTGGCACACTTGCCGACAAGCGCCCTGGCTCAGTCAGGCCAGGTTGGCCTGCCCCGCTTTCCCTCCGTCAGTCCCGACGGCTCCGAGCTCATCTTCAGCTGGCGCGGCGACCTGTGGCGCTCATCGATCGAGGGTGGCGAGGCGATACGCCTGACCCGCCACAATCTGGACGACCTCCATTCCAGCTGGAGCCCGGACGGCGAGTGGATCGTGTTCGCCTCGATGCGCGATGGCTATCTCAACCTATGGCGCATGCGACGCGACGGCAGCCAGCTGTCGCAGCTCACTCATGGCGACCAGCATCTGCGCAACCCATCCTACGGTCTCGATGAAGACGGCGAGCCGGTGATCACCTTCTCGGGCATGCTCGAAGCCGATGTCTATCGCGACCAGCGTCCGTATCTCCTGCCGCCGAATGGCGGTGAATATTCGCGCTTGCACGATGCCTTCGGCTCCGAACCGCAGCTCTCTCCGGACGGCCGGCACGTCGTGTTTACCCGAGGCGGGGCCTATCACGACTGGAATCGACGTCACTATCGCGGCCCGGATGCCATGAACATCTGGCTGCACGAGCTGGGCAGCGATGATTTCGAGCCACTGACCGAGCGCGACGGCGATGACGGCATGGCACGCTGGGTGGACGAAAACACGCTGCTGTTCATGTCCGACCGCGAGGACCAGACGGTCAACCTCTATCGCATGGAGCTCGACGCCGAGCGCACCATAGAACGACTCACCGATTTCACGGATCGTGATCTTCAGCATTTTGACGTATCCCACGATGGCAGTACCGCAGTGCTGCAGATCTGGGACACGCTGCTGGCTCTCGACCTGGAGCAGCCGGATGCCGAGCCCGAGCCTATCGTACTGCGTGCCCCGGACGACGATCGGGACGTCTACAGCCTGCGCCGCGTGGACCGCGACGTCAGCGAAGCGGCGCTGAGCCCGGACGGTCAGACCATGGCCTACATCGCCTATGGCCGTATCTACGTGCGCCATGTCGACGAGCAGAGTCCGACGCTGCTGGTAACGCCGGGCAGCCACGCCCGTCATCACAACCTCGCCTGGTCGCCGGATGGCATGTCGCTCTATTTCGTCAACGACGCCGACGGCACCGAATCGATCTACCAGGCGAACGTGACGCTGACCCGAGACGAAGTACGCCGCAGTCATGAACGTCAGCGCGCACGCGGACGTCCTTCGGCCCGGTATTGGGATGGCGATCCCACGGTTTCGCTCGCCGCTGCCGATGAGGAACCCGACCTGCCGGAGGAGCGCGAGCAGGAAAACGACTTCAACCCGGACCTGGCAGTGCGCGGTGAGGAACCCGAGGACCCTTTTGCCCCACAGGATCCCGGCTTCATTCTCGACCCGATCCTGATACCGCCACCCGGCACCCCCATCGACGTGCCGCCGGTGCAGGAACCGACGGTGGAAGTGGAGAGCATTCCGGAAGAGGAGCTGGAAGACGAACTGCCGGACGACCTGCCAGCGGAGCGCGACCCGACCCGCTGGCATGATGCCATCCAGTTCGAAGTGAGTCCGGTGGTGGCCCACGAAACTCACGACCGTGACGTCTCGCCTTCACCGGACGGTCGCTCGCTGGCATTTCGTCGCGGCCGAGGCGATTTGGTGATATACGACCTTACGAGCGGCGAGGAGCGTACCCTGGTCGAGGGCTGGGACAGCTTCATGCAGTGGCGCTGGTCGCCGGACAGCCGCTATATCGCCTATTCGCAGAACGACCTCGATTTCAGCGCCAATATCTTCGTGGTGCCGGCAGACGGCTCGGCCGAGCCGGTCAACATTACCCGCCACCCACGCAACGACCTCAATCCCCGCTGGTCGGCAGATAGCCGCAAGCTGACCTTTATTTCCAACCGCTCCGGTGAGAATTACGACCTCTACCGGGTCTACCTGGACCGGGAGATCGGGACCTATACCCCGCGTGAGATATCTCACTATTACCGCAGCGCGAGGGAAGAGGCACAGAGCCGTTCGCCGCTGCCGGTCACGAATGATCGTGATGCCGAGGAAACGACACAGGACGCGCCGGAGCTCGAACTGGAAGATGCCTGGCGGCGCATCGAGCGCGTAACCGCCTCGCCGGCCCACAACACCGCCAATGAGATGACCCCCGGCGGCGACCGCTACGTCTTCAACGCCGGCAGCGAAGGGCTGATTGCGATGAATTGGGACGGCAGCCAGCGAACGCGTATCGGGCCGCAGGCCAACGTACAGCAGCTCAACATTACCGGCGAGCAAGTCGTCTACATCACCAACGGCAGGGTGGCCGTGGCCAACCTCTCTGGCAACGGTTCTCCGCGCTACCTGGATATCTCGGACCGGCTGCGCATCGACCTGCGTCGGCAATCGCTGCAGAAGTTTCACGAGGCAGCTCGAATGATCGGTGAGAGCTTCTATCGCACCGACCTGAAGGGCCTGGACTGGCCCGAGGTGGTTTCGGACTATGCCGCCCTGGTGCAACGTGCACGGACCTCGAGCGAGTTCAGCGATATCGCCAACCGCTTGATGGGAGAGCTGGCGGCCTCGCACATGGGGGTTTCCAATCCGGGGCCCGTGTCGTCATTGCGTGAGCCTTCCGGTCGGCTGGGCATCGAGACACGAAGACTCATCTCGCAGCAGACCGGCCGTATCGGCTATCGCATCACCGATGTGCTGGCGGAGGGTCCCGCCAGCCGCGGCCCCATGCCGCTTGCGCCTGGCGATATCATCACTGAAATAGGGCTGATGCCCTTCGAAGAGGGCGACACCCTGCTGCAGCGACTGCGCGGTCTGGTGGACGAGGAAGTCATCATCACCTTCGACCGTCCTGGAGAGGGAGGCTACACCGAGTACCGCACCATGCTTCAGACGGTGGATCTGACGGAGTTGGCACGCCTGAAGTACGACGCCTTCCGCGAGGAGAGCCGCAGTCGCGTAGAGGAACTTTCCGACGGCCGGCTCGGCTACCTGCATATTCAGGCCATGAACCAGACCTCGCTGGAAGGTTTTCAGGGCGATCTGTATGCCGCCGCCATGGGCAAGGACGGCCTTATCATCGATGTGCGCAACAACGGTGGCGGCAACACTACCGACCGCATCCTCACTTCGATCATGGCCGGCGAGCACGCCTATACCATCCCGGCAGGCGCCGACCGTGACGAAACTGGACACTACCCGCAGGATCGTCTGGATGCACCACGCTACACGCTGCCGATCAACATGCTGGCCAATGAAAAGAGCTACTCGAATGCGGAGATTCTCGCCCATGCCTTCACTACGCTAGGGCGCGGCAGGCTGGTAGGCCAGCAGACTTACGGCGGGGTGATTTCCACCAATAGCCATACGCTGATCGACGGCGCTACCGTCCGTCGGCCCTTCCGCGGCTGGTATCTACCCGATGGCACCGACATGGAGCACAACGGCGCCATGCCGGATCTACTGGTGGAGCAAACGCCCGAAGATGAAGTGGCCGACCGCGACCGCCAACTCGAACAGGCCGTGGCCGACCTGCTCGAACGGATCGATGCAGAGGAGTGACGCCAACCGCCCCGGTGGCTCAGCCGCCGGGGCTTGGCTTATCCGTCGCCGAAGCCGTAATCCCGCTCCACCTTGGCGATACGAACCTTGTAGGCGGCATACCACTCGCTGCGGCCGAGACGCTGCGCCTCACGGTGCTCGACCTGCTGTTTCCAGCGCTTGATCGATTCCAGGTCCCGCCAGTAGGAAACCGTCAAGCCGATGGCGTCGCGCGCCGATTCCAAGCCGAGGAAACCCGGCTGCTGGGCGGCCAGTTCGGTCATGCTTTCGGCCATCAAACCATAGCCATTGTCGTCCTCGGTGCGAAGCGAGCTAAAGATGACCGCGTAGTAGGGCGGTTCGGGGGTAGTCGCGATGTAACTCATGAAACCTCACTCGACGTTCTTGTTGAGGAATGGTGGCGCCGCTCTAGTGGCGCTTCACCCGCCAGATGCGCCAGGCCAGAAAACCGATGATCAGCCCACCCAGCGGAGCAAGAACCGCCGCTGCCAAGTGAGGCTGTACCGCCATGCCAAGTGCGCCGAGGCTTTCGAGTCCCAGCTTGAACAGGCTGAAGATGTAATAGCTGATGACGATGATCGAGAGCCCCTCCACCGCCTTCTGAATTTTCAGTTGGCTGCTGGCCCGTTCGTTGAGGCTTTTGAGAATGCTCGAATTCTGCTCCTCGATCTCGACCTGGGCGCGGGTACGCAGCAGGTCGTTGAGCCGAGCGGTACTCTCCGCCAGGCGCTCCTGGCGCTGATGGATGGCGGCACAATAATGCACCGTTGGCCTGAAACGACGCAGAATGAAGGTACCGAGACGCGGGCAGTCGCCGACTCTTTCCTCCCGCAGCTCCTCGATACGTGAAAAGACGATACGGGCATAGGCATCCGTGGCACTGAAGCGTTGGCGCGAACGGCAGCCGCTGCGCTCCAGTCTGGCCGAAAGCCGCGACAAGGCCGTCAGCAAGGGTCGCGGATTGTCATCCTCCTGCTCGGCATTGCGATCGGACAGCTCCCCCAGCTCTAGCTCGTACGCCTGAAGCTCGAGTGCCAGCTCCTTGGCCAGCGGCAGTGAGAGCGAGGCCATCATGCGATAGGTCTCGATCTCGAGCAGACGGCGCACCATACGCCCCAGCCGAAAGGCATTGAGGCCGCTGTTGAGCAGCAAGAAACGATTGTCGCCGTTGGCGTCGAGGTGAAAGTCGCTCCAGACGGTGGCATCCGCACCACCCACCTGGGACCCGGCCGGGTCGATAAAGCCATAGGCCTCGGGGCTTCCCAGCCAGGTATCACTCCCTTCCACCCCTACCTGGGTGGCATTGATCAGGGTGCTACAGCAGGATTCCACCACTTCGTTCAGCCACTCTGGCGGCGCTGGCCATGACTCGCTCTCCTGCCTTTTCGGCACCATCACGGTCAGCGTGGAGAACTCGGTATGCCGCTCCCACTTGAAGACCGTCTGATCGATGGACGATATCTGTTGTACCAGCGCGGTATCGAAGGCCAGGCCGGTGGTCTGGCTCAGTTTCGCCAGCAAGTGCAAATGCTCCTCGGCATCGGCGAGAAAAGCGTAGTGATAGAGGTGGGCCGGCTCCGAGAAATAGATCGACGGGCGGGCGTGCAACTCATTATGCAGGGGTTCGCGCTGGGGGTGCATGCAAGGAGCCTGGCAGGGGGGCGAACCTTGAGACTAAAGTTAGTCAGACCCTTCGCCAACCCCATTTGTGAAGGCTACTGGGCATGACTGGAGAGCGCTTGAGGGTCGACCGCTGCCTTGCCCTCGGCTGCGGCATCCTCGGCCAGGGTTTCGAGAGGCACGGGATCCTGCAGGAAGCGACCCATCCAGGCCATGGCGGTGGGCAGGCTGGCTCGCCAGACGCGCCAGGTGTGTCCGCCATTGAGGACTTCCATGGCCACCAGATCAGGCTGATGCGGGGCCAGGGCTTGGCGCACGACTCGCGCATGATGCTCGGCATTGTAGGGATCGCGGTGCCCGGCGCTAAGGTATAGCGGCACGACTTCCTCGCGCTCCAAATAATTTTCGAGGTAGGCGGTGTAGTTGCTTTGCCGCCATAGCGACTCGTCGAAGCTCCCCGCCGCGTCGAGAAACGCGGGATGTCGCCGTGCCGTGGATCGCCGAGGCGGCAGCGGATGATAGCTGGCCGGACTCATCGCCGCTGCGGCAGCGAACAGCTCGGGGCGTTCGAGAGTGAAATTCAAGGCACCGAAGCCACCCGCGGAGAGCCCGGCAATCGCACGCCATTCCCGCTGTGGTACGACTTGCCAGGTTGCCTCGATGTAGGGCATGAGATCGTCGAGAAAGGCCGTGCGCGCCGCCTCATTGTGACCGTCGATCCACCAGCTCTCGCTGCCAGGCATGACGATCACCATCGGGGGAATGCGCCCTTCTCGAATCAACCAGTCGGCAGTCTCCTTGAGACCGCCGCTCTCGACCCAGTCGCGCTCGCTGCCGAAGGAGCCGTGCAGAAGATAAAGCACAGGGTAAGCTTGATAGGTTTCGTTATAACCGTCGGGCAGATACAGCGCATACGGATAATCCCGCCCCAGCACCTCGGAGGTGAAGCGATGAAAGGTGACCTCGCCGGCCTGAGCCTTGTGCTGCCCCCAGAGCAGGCTCATGCTCAACACGGCGATAACCAGAAACTTGATCATGGCACTCTTCTCCTTGTGCCGGCCTGCTGCCAAAATTGCTAGCCTGTTAATGGAATCTTTGTATCTCGTCATGGTCCGACATGGAGTCGACATATGTTGTTCCTTGCACCACGGAAGGCCAGACACTCATGAGGCAGATCGAAGAAATCTACTGGCTGCGATTCTACGGCTGCCTGGCAGTGTTCTTCTTTCACTTTCTCGACCGCATGAATGTGCACCTCGACAACGTCTACCTCGACCTTGCTCGCATTCCTACCGTGCTCGGCACGCCGATCTTCATCTTCATCTCGATCTTTCTGTTTTCGATGCGCTACGGCAACCGGCCCCCTTCGGGTTTCCTGCTCAAGCGGTTGCAGTACGTGATGGTGCCCTACTTCGTCTACGGGCTGATCTATTCGATGACGAAATACATCAACCTGCGCCGCGAGGGGGAGCCGGTCGGCCTGATCGAGAACCTGACCGAATATCTCGTCTTTGCCGGCTGGCACGGCTATTTCCTGATCATTGCCATGCAATTCTACGCCTTCTACTGGCTTTACTGCCGCTATCGGCTCGAGCGCTGGCTACCGCCTGGCCCATGGCTGGTGATCGGCAGCCTGATCGGTATCGCCTACTGGGGGCTGACCCGTTTCTTCGGCATCGAGCCGCCGGGCTACCTGCTATGGATCGCTCCTCTGGGCTGGATCTACCTGTTCTTCCTGGCCATGCTGGTGGTACGGCACTACCCTCAGCTCGCTCCCGGACGCAGGAGCGAGGTGCCCTGGCTCAAGTGGCTTTCGCGGCCCGAACTCCTTCTCGCCTACATTGCCATGATCGTTCTCTTCACTCTGCAAGGCTGGCTGGAGTACTCCTCCAAGGAGACCTGGGTCATTCCGCTGTTCATCCTGTGCACCCTTTTCGCCGTGACTCGTCTGAGGAATTTCCACGCCACGCCGTTGGTCAAGACCGTGAATCGCTACTCGTTCGGCATCTACCTGGCGCACCCCATGTTCTTCGCCATCGTCGATTTCGCCGGCGAGTTCGTGCATTTTCCCCTACCGGTCTATGCGCTGTTGCTGATTGTAGTGGGCATGGCCGGCTCGATAGCGTTGAACCGGGTTGCCAATGACATACCCTGGGGCGGCATGCTGTTCGGCAAGACGCTCCATGTGCCACGGGAGCAGCAGACGCTCACGACCCAAGTACGCTAGGCTAAGGCTGAATGCACCGTCAGGCGCATCAAAGACATCCTATGACTGGACATCAAGGAAATTCGCATGAGTGAGCCACTTTCGCTCGTAATCGTACCGGTGGACGGCTCGCCTACGGCGGATGCCGCGACGCGTCACGCCTCACTGCTCGCCCATTTGCTTCAGGCCCGTTTGCAGTTGGTACATGTCATGCCGCTCAACCCGGCCGAGCTCAGCGACGTGCCCGCCAATCGACGTGACGAAGTGGACCGCGACCGCTCGCAGCGGCTGGAGGCGGTGAAGGTGGCGTTCTCACACGCCAGGCGGGTCGTCCCCGAGGCACTGGAGGTATCGCTGGAAGAGGTGACGCTCGAAGAGGACGGCTTCGTACGACATCCCGCGCGAACCATCGTCGAATATGCGAACAAGCGAAAAGGCTGCCTGCTGGTCATCGGCGCACGCCACCTGAGCGATTTCAGCAAGTTCATGGAAGGCAGTATCAGCGACGAGGTGGTCCACAAGGCCACTTGTCCGGTCACTATCGTTCACCCCGAGGCTGGCGATGCAAGTGGCGAGCGCATCGGCCGGGTGCTCATGCCGGTCGACGGCTCGCCGCACAGCGACCATGCCGCCACGCTGGCAGGTGAGCTGGCCCGACGTGCCGCGGCACCTGTGGACCTGCTGTTCTGTCGCCCAAAGGGCACGCCGCCCCCTGAAGCGGGCGAACAGGACGAAGCCGAGCGCATTTTTCAACGGGCACGCCAAAGCCTGGGAGAGATACCGGCGGGCATCGCCACGCACATCCTCGAAGGAGATCGCTATGCAGAATCGATCACCGAATTTGCCCATGCACTCAGCGACTCGCCCGTTATCGTCATGGGGCGGCGGGGGCTGGGAACCTGGCGCGAGAAGCTGGTTGGAAGCGTGAGCCACCGCGTCATCGACCTGGCACACTGCCCGGTGACCGTCACGGTGTAACCCGCTGCAGGCAACTGTTTTTTGGCGCTTGCGTCCTCAGGCGCCCTGCCCGCTCTCGTAGGCCGCCTTGAGCCGGTAGAACTCGGCAACGATCGCATCCATGGCGGCCGGGTCGTACTCGCTGAGCCCGCTGACGACCAGCTTCTTCGAGCCGCTGCCCACTACCTCGCCGCGATCGGTGATCCGAAACTCGAGCTTGACGTCGCCGCGCTTCCCAACCACTTCCAGGCTCGACTCGACCAGCTCCAACGAGGGCCCCGTCAGGTCCAAGCGCTCGAGCGAGAACCCCATGCTGTCGTAAATCACCAGCGGACGCTTCGGGTTGAACATGACACCCTGCTCTTCAAGCAGTGGCTTGAGGACATGCGGAAAGTTCTTGCCGGAAAAGGCCACGTAGCAGCGAGTGAAAGCCTCTACCACGGTGGCGTCATGGTTTGTCTCTCCGGAGCGCTCAACTTCCAGATACTGCTTGCCCTCGTCGTCCTTGACTTCGACCTGACCTGGCGCACGTTCCTCCAGGCTCAGCAAAGTGCCATCGCCCACCATGCTGCGAAAGCGGAAGTCCATCTGCGATGAGAGCCCGAACCGACGCAATACCAAAGCGAACAGCAGATCCCCAGGAACGCAGAAGCGCCTGGCATCGGCATCATGAATCGGATTGAAGTCGCCGGCGATGCGCTTGGCAAAATCGCTGGCCTGCTGTGCCGAAATGCTGACTCGCGAACCCACTTGGGTATGGTAAGAATCGAGAAACATGAGAGTTCTGGCCTGTCCTTGGTTGTAATGCCTCAAGGTTGAGATGATGCCATACTTTTTCCTCAGCGAGGCCACTTCCGGCCCGTCCGGGCACAATCGCAGAGGGCCGAGGACAGGGCAAGCCAGGCTCCAACCGGCCGCTTCGCTTCACAAACCCATCGTGTCCCATAAGCCGTTGAATCTCTGTTACTGTGCCAAAAAGGCGCCAATGGCATGATGCTGTCAGACGGCTGACGCAGCCTGCAGCCGTATTGCCTATATTGAGCAACGACGCCAAGCGATAATGTAAGCTACATAATCAACGGGGAGCATGACTTGCCGGGCCGGCACCACCGCTTGGCAAGGGATCGGGGGATTTCAATATCGATACGCTCATGAAGACCTGGCTGACCATCACTAACAATGGGCCAGGCATGAGGGCCGTGTTGTCAGATGGTACCGAGTCGCAGCCAAGCGCATCTCTCGCCATGACGCATCACCAGGGCTTCAGAGTAGGTGGCGCGTGGCTGGGGTGATTCGCTTGCTGCTGTTGCCCTTGGTGCTGGCATTAATGCCTCTTTCGCTTTACGCCGAAGAGCGACGCATCGTGCTCATCGCTAACCACCAGGTCGTCAACACGTCGCTAACCCAGGATACCACCCGGGCCATCTTCGCCATGCGCCAGCGCAACTGGCCGGATGGCCAGGCCGTGCGCGTGTTCGTACTGCCCAACCGCCACCCCGTGCACGCACGCTTTGCCAAGGAGCTGCTTGCCGTGTACCCGCATCAGCTTCAGTTGGCTTGGGACCGTATGGTCTTTTCGGGTACGGGCCAAGCACCAAGCCAGGTCAACAGTCAATCCGAGATGCTGGAACGCGTCGCCACCACACCTGGCGCTCTTGGGTATCTGGAAAGGGAGTATCTGGATGATAGAGTCCAAGTCATTTACATGGATTAGCCGTCGCTCAGGCGCGCTGCTGCTGATGCTGGCGGCGGGCTGGACACCGGCCGCCATGGCTGAAGGCGTCATGGACACCCTTCAGCTGCACGGCTTTCTCAGCCAGGCGGTCGTCATCACCGATCACAACGATTTTTTCGGCCCCAGCAGCAGCGGTGGCAGTCTCAAGTACACCGAAATCGGCGCCAACGCTTCACTCCGGCCCCATCGCGACGTGCTGCTGGCGGCCCAGGTGCTCAGTCGTCGTGCCGGCGGCGAAGGCAGTGACGCCCGGCCGGCTCTCGATTACGGCGTGATCGATTACCAGCCCTTGTCCAATCAGCAGCGAACTCTGGGGGTGCAGGTAGGACGGTTCAAGAATCCTCTCGGTTTTTACAATCAGACCCGAGATGTCGCCTTCACGCGGCCCAGCATCTTGCTACCTCAATCGATCTATTTCGATCGCACTCGCTCGCTCGGCCTTGCTGCGGATGGCATGACCGTGTACCACGAGGAGCGCTTGCCAACCGGGGTGATACGCACCCAGATAGGCGTAGGAGATATACAGGCTGGGGACGACTTGAGACGAACCATGCGGCTCGAAAATACTCCTGGTTCGCTTGAGCCACGACGCTCGGCTATCGGCCAAATACGCTATGAGCATGATGGTGGACGGGTCGTGGCAGCTCTCAGCGCTGCAAATGCTCGCGCTCGCTTCGTCTCCGACACACCGCAGGTCAGCAATGGTACCTTCGACTTCAAGCCTTGGATTTTTTCGCTCCAGTACAACGCCGAGCATTGGAGCCTGACCGGGGAGTATGCACTCAGGCAATCCACCCTTGCAGGCTTCGCCAACCCCTTCCTCAATATCGATGTCACTGGGGAAAGTTGGTACGTACAGTATACGAGGCGCTTTCTCGATAACTGGCAGTGGCTGGTGCGGTTCGACAGCCTGGTGAGCAATAGAGACGATCGCTCCGGGCGTGCATTTGAAGCCATGGGCGGTGGACCGGCACATACCCAGTATGCAGACGACATAACCTTGGGCTTGCAATGGAATGTGACCCCGCGAGTCCTGCTTGCAGCCGAATATCACCACATCGATGGAACCGCCTGGTTACCTCTTCAGGATGAACCCGACCCCAGCGAGACGCGGCGACGCTGGAACATGCTGCTGTTTCAACTCTCACTGCGCTTCTGAGTTGCGTCAACGCAACGTTTCACCGTCAAGCCTGGGACAGCCAGCATGATCTCTTCTTCCTCCCAAGAGCCACAGCTCCGCCTCAGCCTGACCTGGCGGGTACTTGCACTGAGCAGCCTGCTGCTGTTGGTGCTCGCGGGCCTGTTCACCTGGCTCGGTCATGCCAACCTGACCCGCCAGTTCGAGGAGAGCCGCAGCGCGAGCAACGAACGGGAAGCGCGCGAGATTCAACTTGCCCTGCAGCGATCCGAAGTGAGCCTACTGCAGATCGCCGCCCTGGCAGCCGCCTCTCCCGATCTGGGGCCGGCCCTGGCAGCGAGCGATCAGGCTGCATTGATCGACTCTCTTTCCTCCCAATGGCCCACGCTGCAGCTCGAAGCCGGCGTCGACGAGATCCTCATTTTCGATGATATGGGACGCCAACTGGCCGATTGGGGCGAGGGCCAGGTCGACAAGCAGCGCCCTGTTCAGGACTGGGTCGAACAGGTGATGGAAACCGAGTTCCCCCTCTCTGCGCTGCGCTGCGCCAACGACTGCCGGCAGTATGCAGCCGTTCCCATTCTGGTCGCCGGAGAGAGTGTCGGCATGGTGATACTGTCGCGCTCTCTGGCCGACGTGACGCGCCAAGCCCAGCAGGTTTCGGGAAGCGATGTGGCCCTGTTGATCACCGGCTCGCTCGAAACGGAAATCGTGCCCGAGCGACACATGACGGGCTGGAACGGCCAACTGGTGGCCCTGACCAACCCGGAAAGCTATCTTCCCCTGCTGCATCAGGCCTCGCAGAAGGTCATGCTCAGCGACATCCTCGAAACACCGCTGCGGCTGCATCGCCAAGGGCGCGATTACGAGCTCTCCGCCGTGCGCATGGAAGCCGATCAAAACCGACGCAGCAGCGGTTTCTTTCTTCTCGCCGCCGATATCACCCAGCAGATTTCCGCCATCCAGAGCAATACCCGCAACCTCCTGCTGGTCGGGATCGGCGGCTGGTTGGCCGCCGAGCTTCTGTTGCTGGTCATTCTGCTGCGCCCCATGGCCCGGCTGCGACGCCTGGCCGGGGTGCTGCCGGCCCTGGCTCATGGGGGCTTCGCCGAAACCCGGCGGGCCATTCCCCCCCCGAGCACTCACCTGCAGGACGAAATCGACGTGCTCGAGGGGACGACCCTAGCCCTGTCCGACCAGTTGGAAGCTCTCGGACAGGAGGTCACCGCACGCGGGCAACAGCTGGCCGAGCGGGTCGACGAGCTGGCCCGCGAGCGCGATTTCGTTGGCAGCCTGCTGGATACGGCACGCGTATTCATCGTCACTCAGGACGACCAGGAGAGGATTACGCTGGTCAATGAACATGCTCTTTCCACGCTTTCCATGCAGGAGGAGCGCCTGCTGGGCCGGCAGTTCGACGATGTCTTCATGCCCCGCCTGAGCGATGCTCCCAGCGAGGCGGCATCCCAGGAGGAACGCAGCCTGGTGACGGCAGATGGCCGCCAACGGACCATCGCCTGGTATCACGCTCCGCTAACGTTACATGGCGACGACCGTGCGGCACGCATTTCGGTCGGGCTCGATATCACCGAGCGCAAGCTGGCCGAGGCTCGACTTACCTGGCTGGCCGAGCGTGACCCGCTGACCGAACTCTACAACCGCCGCTACTTCCAGGAAGCGCTGGGCAACGTGATGCGCCGGGGCCGCGCCGGAGCCGTACTGCTGCTGGACCTGGACCACTTCAAGGACGTCAACGAACTCAGCGGACACCACACCGGTGACCGCCTTTTACGCATGGTGGCCGACACGCTGTTCCAGGAGTTCGGCCACTGCGGCATCATTGCACGTTTGGGCGGCGATGAATTTGCGCTGTTGTTGGAAGGCGCCGATACCCGAAGAGCCATCAGTATCGCCAAGCAGATCACGCCGCTGCTGGACGGCACCGGCCTGGATGCCGGTGGGCAACGTCACCGGGCCACGGCCAGCCTCGGCATCGCCCTGTTCCCGATCCATGGTGATAACCCCGCTGACCTGATGGCCAACGCCGACCTTGCCATGTACAAGGCCAAGGAGAGCAGCTCGCAGCGCTGGCATCTTCTCTCTACGCTGGAGCGCGCCAAGGATGAGCTGCAAGAGCGCGTTTACTGGGTGGAGCGGATACGCCAGGCGATAGAGGAAGAGGGATTCGAGCTGATGGTGCAGCCGATCATGCGCTTGATTGACGGCGACGTACGCCACTATGAAGTTCTATTGCGTATGCGCGGGCCCAAAGGTGCACTCATCTCCCCTGCCCATTTCATTGGCGTGGCCGAGCGCAGCGGTCAAATCGTGCAGATAGATCGCTGGGTGCTACGACACAGTCTGCGCGCCTTGAGCCAGGTGCAGGAGCAAGGCATCAGCCTCTCCGTCAATTTGTCCGGTCAGACGCTGCACGACCAAGGGCTCAAGCAATTTCTCATGGATGAACTGGCCGCGTGCGGCGCCGACCCCCGCCACCTGATTCTGGAGATTACGGAAACCGCCGCGGTCACCGACTTCTCAAGTGCTCGAGGCGTGCTCCAAGCCCTACGTGACCTGGGCTGTCGCACCGCTCTGGATGATTTCGGAGTCGGCTTCAGCAGTTTCCACTACCTCGGCGAGCTACCCGTCGACTTCATCAAGATCGACGGCGCTTTCATTCGCACCTTGATCACCAGCCAGGATAGCCAAGTCATCGTCAAGGCCATCGCCGACATCGCCGCAGGCTTCGGTAAACGAGCCATTGCCGAGTTCGTCGATCAGGAGGCTCTGATTCCACTACTGACCTCCTACGGCATCGAGTATGGTCAAGGCTATCATCTGGGTAAGCCTGCGCTTCTCAATGATACCTTCGAAGCTTTTCTCAAAAGCTGAGTGTAAGCAACCATTTATCTTCAATGGTTTACTATGACAAGGTCAATGCAAGGAGTGCAAAATGGAACGCAGCAGGCCCCTCGATCAAGGAACGAGCAACCGTAGTGAGCTCTTTCAACAATTGGATGAAGATTTTGTCTTCAAGCTAGCCTCTAGCGAAAAAGACAGACAACGCGTCTATCGATTGCGATACAAGGTCTACTGTCAAGAAATCGGTTATACCCCGCCCTACAATGATAACTCCGCCCTGGAGTTGGACATCTACGACGAAAATGCACTTCACTGTATGTTGGAGCACAGGAAATCCGGCATCGTGGCAGGCTGTTTCCGGCTAGTCCTGCCTGCACCTGAAGCCATGAACTCGGCGATCAGGCTCCCGCTTCAAGAGTACGGTGGCAGGAGTCTGACGCATACGACGCTGCACCCCGACCTGCTCCCCTTTAATGAAATCTGCGAGATCTCACGCTTCGCCACAGCAAGGGAATTTCGCAATCGGCCCATCAATCATGAGACGCTGGACGAAGGCAGCATCACATACGAATTCTCACCCGAGGAGCGACGCGTCTTTCCATTACTTACGATCGTGCTTTTCCTGGCCACCCATGCACTAGTCGATTTGGTTGAGCGCCGACATATTTTTGCCATGATGTCATCGCGTCTGCCAAGGCTACTGGCCATGTCGGGGTTTCGCTTCACGCGGATCGGAGAAGCGATCGAACTCCATGGCAAGCGAAATGCCTTCTATATCGACAATCACGAAGCCCAGCGGGACATGAATCGTGAGCTGGTGGAACCCTATCTGAGGGTGCGAAAACAACTCGCCCCTCAGCTGTCGCGGGCGCTTAGCGACCGGTCCCTGATTAACCTGGTGCAACCGTCCTGAGGGCCAGGGCAGTCAGCCCCGGTCCTGGCCACGCGTAGAGCGCTGCTGCCTGGGCGAAATCATGCGCACCCTGACCTTGGTGCGTGACTTGGGTTCCGGTGCCGGCTGGCCTTGGGATGTGGCTGCCTCCTGCTCTTCGGCAGTGGGTTGATAGGGTGGACGAATAACGACCCAGGCGAAGACCGGCAGCGCAAGCTGCCAGCGAATGGCGGCCAGACGCAGGCCGAGCGTCACCGCCAGCGCCAGCCCGATGGCGATACCGGCCGGCGTGCCCAGCTCCCCCAGCCCGACATAGGTAATGCCACCGGCGATGGAGGCCGTAGCGTACACTTCCTGACGCAGCACCATCGGCACACGGCGCGCCAGTACGTCGCGCACCATACCGCCGGCCACCCCCGTCAACAGCCCCATCAGCACCGCCACCACGCCGGGCGCCTCGAGCTGCAGCGCCTTGTGGGCACCGATCACCGTGAACAGTGCAAGGCCGAAGGCATCGGCCACCGGCAGAAAGACCCGCGAGAGACGATGGATATAGTGGAAGCCGATGATGGAAAGACCCACGGTAGCCAGTATCACCCATAGGTAAGTCGGGTCGGCGACCCAGAATACCGGGCGTACGCCGAGCACCAAATCACGCAAGGTGCCACCGCCGATGCCCGTGACGGCCGCCAGTACCAACATGCCGAACGGGTCCATGCGTGAGCGACAGGCAATGACGACGCCCGAAAGCGCAAAGACGACCACGCCCGCCATGTCCAGCCAATAGATCAGCCCTGTCATGTCAGCCCCACGCTATTGATAAGTCACCACGAGAAAGCTCACCAGCTCGCCTTCACCGCAGTTCTCGATGGTGTGCTCCACGTCGGCGTTGTAGTGGGCCGAATCGCCCGGGCTCAGCTCACAGCGGTTCTCCCCTGCCAGGATGCGCGCCTGCCCTTGGGTCACGGTCAGCAACTCGCGGGTTCCTTCAAAGTGGGCGGCACTGTGCAAACGAGCCCCAGGAGCCAGACGCACTTCGTAGAACTCCACGTTCTTCTCCATGTGCAGCGGCGAGAGCGTGCGTATGCGGCAATCGCGGTCGTCGCGGAAGAGCTGGCTGGCATCATCGCTGCGAACCACCTCGATACGCGAGGCCGTCCACGGTTGATCCACCAGATCCCCGATGTTCATGCCGAACGCCTGGGCGATACGCAGGGTCACCGCCAGGGTCGGGTTGGCCTTGCCCCGTTCGATCTGGCTGAGCATCGAACGGCTGACTCCCGAGGCCGCCGCCAACTGCTCCAAAGTGAGGCCGCGACGTTTGCGCAGCTCGATAACGCGGCTGGAAAGGCTGCCGGCTTCCGTCTGAGCTTCGCTCATGATCCTGTCATCCACCTACACTTCTCCTCTACGGGCAGCCGCACCGGGAACAGACCGGATCGGGATAGGTCGCTTGGATTCAGGCAATTTCCACAATAAAGGAATAATTTCTTGCATGAGGGAAATATTCTGCAATACTGGAATCAATTCCTCTATCGTAAACCTTGCTCACCCTGACCGCCACCCAATGACAAAGACAGGAAGGTAGCCCGATGAAAGCACTGATCAAGAAGGAGGCATCACCCGGCCTCTGGCTGGATGAGGTGCCTGACCCACAGGTCGGCATCAACGACGTGCTGATCAAGGTGAAACGCACTGCCATTTGCGGCACCGACGTGCATATCTACAAGTGGGACAGCTGGGCCCAGAAGACCATCCCGGTGCCCATGGTCGTTGGTCATGAGTTCGTCGGTGAGATCGTCGAAGTGGGCTCCAACGTCAATGACTTCCATCCGGGCCAGATCGTCTCCGGCGAGGGTCACGTGGTGTGCGGCCGCTGCAGGAACTGTCTGGCCGGGCGCCGCCACCTGTGCGCCCATACCAGCGGCGTGGGGGTCAATCGCCCTGGAGCCTTTGCCGAATATGTTGCCCTGCCCATGTCCAACGTGTGGGAGCACAAGCCGGGCATCGATCTCGACGTTGCCGCCATTTTCGATCCTCTGGGCAATGCCGTGCACACCGCGCTGCAGTTCGACCTGCTCGGCGAGGACGTACTGATCACCGGCGCCGGGCCGATCGGTGCTATGGCCGCCGCCGTGTGCCGCCACGCCGGGGCACGCCACGTGGTGGTGACGGACCTCAACCCGGGTCGCCTGGAGCTGGCCAAGCGCCTGGGCGCCACGCGTACCGTAGACGTACGTCACGAGACGCTACCCGACGTTCAGCGCGAGCTGGGGCTGACCGAAGGCTTCGACGTGGGTCTGGAGATGTCCGGCAGCCCCGCTGCCTTCCGCGACATGCTGGCCAACATGTGCCACGGCGGCAAGGTTTCGATGCTCGGCATCCCCACCGAGGAGATCGCCATCGACTGGAATACGGTGATCTTCAACATGCTGACGCTGAAGGGAATCTATGGCCGCGAGATGTACGAGACCTGGTACAAGATGTCGGTGATGATCGAATCCGGTCTCGACATCTCGCCAGTCATCACCCATCGCCTGCCCTACACCGAATTCCAGCAGGGTTTCGATGCCATGCTGAGCGGTGAAGCGAGCAAGGTCATCCTCAACTGGGAGTCATGACATGTACGGAGCCTTCAAAGAGCATCTGAGCGGCGAGCTGGACGCCATTCGTCAGGCGGGGCTGTACAAACACGAGCGCCAGTTGACCACACCCCAGGGTGCGCACGTCGGCATCAGCGCCGGCCAGGAGGTGCTCAACCTGTGCGCCAACAACTACCTGGGGCTGGCCCAGCATCCCGAGGTCAATGCGGCAGCGAAGGAAGGCCTGGAAGAGTGGGGCTACGGCTTGGCCTCGGTGCGCTTCATCTGCGGCACCCAGAGTTTGCACAAGCAGCTCGAGCAGCGCCTGACCGACTTTCTCGGCACGGAGGACACCATCCTCTACCCCTCCTGCTTCGACGCCAACGGCGGACTGTTCGAGACCCTTCTCGGCGCCGAGGATGCAGTGATCTCCGACGAGCTCAACCATGCCAGCATCATCGACGGTGTACGGCTCTGCAAGGCACGGCGCTACCGCTATCGCAACAACGACATGGCCGATCTCGAGGAGCAGCTGAAAGCCGCCGACCGCGACGGTGCGCGCTTCAAGCTGATCACTACCGATGGCGTGTTCTCCATGGACGGCTACATCGCTCGGCTCGACGAGATCTGCAACCTGGCCGAGCGCTATGACGCCCTGGTGCACTTCGACGACTGCCATGCCACGGGCTTTCTCGGCGAGGGCGGCCGCGGTACCCACGAGTATCGCGGCTGCATGGATCGTATCGACATCACGACCGGCACACTGGGCAAGGCGCTGGGCGGCGCCAGCGGCGGCTACACCAGCGGCAAGCGCGAAGTCATAGAGCTGCTGCGCCAGCGCTCTCGGCCCTATCTGTTCTCGAACACCGTGGCACCGCCGGTGGTTGCCGGCGCGCTGAAGGCCATCGAGCTTGCCGCCGAGTCCCGCGAGCTGCGCGACCGGCTAAAGGAGAACACGGCCTTCTTCCGCGAAGGGCTCGAGCGACTCGGCTTCGAGCTGCTGCCAGGCGAGCACCCCATCGTGCCGGTGATGCTGCACGACGCGGGGCTTGCTGCCCGCTTCGCCGATGAAATGCTCAAGGAGGGCATCTACGTGATCGCCTTCTCCTACCCGGTGGTACCCCAGGGCAAGGCGCGCATTCGTACCCAGATGTCCGCCGCCCTGAGCCGCGACGACCTGGAGTTCGCCCTGGCCGCCTTCGGGCGAGTCAAGGAACGCCTGGGGCTATAGCCTTCGAACGAATATCCCTTCCGAACCCGGCCGGGACGTTGCCCGGCCGGCCCGAAAGCTTCCTACCACCTTGGTCGTAGATTCACCAAAAGTCGGGAAACTCCCGGCATACTGCCGAACTGAAACGTTAAAGTTCAGCGACGGTGACCATGACTCTGATCTCGGAAAAACTCCGCTCGCCTGCACTGCCTGACACCGTGGTTGCCCGCGAAAGGCTGAACGATTGCTTCGCACTCAGCGACCGGGTGCGTTTGCTGATGGTCCAGGCGCCTCCGGGCTACGGCAAGAGTACCCTGCTGGCCGAGCGTCTGACCCAGTTGGAACAGCCCTCGGCCTGGCTGTGCCTGGATACCCGAGACGACGAGCCGGAGCGCTTCGCCATCTACTTTCGCCAAGCGTTGGTCAATCTGTGCCGTGAACTCGGTCTGACGCTCGAACTACCGCTAGCCGGCAGCCTGCCCGAAGCCTTCGAGATCTGGCTTGCCCTGCTCCCAGCCCATGCCGCTCCGGGTCGGCTTGTCCTCGATGACGTCCAGCACCTGAACCATCCGCTGATTCTGGAAAGTCTGCGTCACTGGCTTTGCCATCAGCCCCCCTGGTTGACGTTGACCCTCGCTTCGCGCACCCGCCCCGACCTGGGCCTGCCGGAGCTGCGCCTGCGAGGCGAGCTGGAGGAGATCGGCCTGGCGGAGCTGGCTTTCGACAACGAAGAGGCGCAGACACTGTGCGCCGAGCAACTCAGCCTGCCGCCGACCCGGGTCAGCCTGGAGCGTGCCCTGCGCCGCACTGAGGGGTGGCCGTTGGCTCTCGCCTGGCTGATCGAGCGCACCACGACCCTGGCCTCCTTCGATACGCTGCTGGAGCGACTCGATGGCAATCACCCGGACTTCGTCGCCTGGTTCGACGAGTTGCTGGAGCGCTGCGTCGACGAACAGGACCGTCAACTGCTGCTGCAGCTCGGGGTGCTGGAGCGCTTCTCGCCCGCTCTGGTCGCCAGGCTGCTGGAAGGCGAGCGGCTTTCTCAGCGGCTTGAGGCACTGGAAAGGAAGGGCCTGTTTCTGGAGCGAGTGGAGCCTCATAGCCAATGGTTTCGCTTCCACCGGCTGTTCGCCGGCTACCTGCACCATCGTCGTCATGAGCTGAGCCTGACCACCCAGCACGAGCTGCATCAACGCGCCAGCAATGCCTGGCTGCGCCTGGGCAATCCAGCCCTGGCGCTGGGCCAGGCCATCGAGGCCGAAGCGCCCGAGCCGCTGGCCGAACTGCTCGAACGTGAGGGGCCGGACCTGCTGGCCAACGGCCACTTCTCGCTGCTGGCACGCGGACTTACCGCGCTTGGCGATACCCGTCTGGTCGATTCTCCGCGGCTCACCTTGCTGCACGGCTGGGCCTCACATGCCCAATACCATTTCGATCGTACCCGACAGGCCATCGGCTGGATCGAAGCACAGCTCGAGCTCCCCGACTGGGCGGAGCTGGGCGCAGAGTTTGCCACCCTGCGGGCGCAGCTGGCGATCAACCAGGGCGATGCCGAACAGGCCGCACCGCTGGCTGAGCAGGCATTGACCCTACCGCCCCGCTATCTGGCCACCACGCCGCTTACCGCCGCTGCGATTCTGGCCGAAGCACGCTTCGTGCAAGGCAGCCTTGAAGAGTCGCTGCAACGAGTCCATGGCGTGGAGCAGGAGGCCAGCCGTCTCGGCGATGCGCAGACGCTGCTATGGGCGCTGTGCCATCAATCCGAGACGCTGGTGGCTCAGGGTCGCCTGCAGGCCGCCTTCGACGTTCAGGAGCGAGCCCTCGCCCACGTCGAGCGCGCCGGGCTGGATCGCCTGCCGGTATGTGAGTTCCTCTACCGCATTCGCAGCCAGGTGCTGTGGGAGTGGCAGCGCCTGGAGGAGTCGGAACAGGCGGCGCTGAAGGGCATCGAGGTGCTCGACACCCAAGGCGAACGCTGGACACTGCAGTGCCACATCGGCCTGGCCAAGGTGGCGCTTTCACGGGGCGATCAGGCCCAATGCGCCGATCATATCCGGCGCCTGCGCAAGATCCTGGTTCAGGGTGACTATCATATCGACTGGCAGGCCAACGCCCATGCCGTTCAGCTCGCCTGGTGGCAGGCCAACGGCGACCTCGATGCCGTATCCCGCTGGTTACAGGAAGCGCCACCCGGCGAGCCCACGCGGGCCAGCAACCACTTCGCCCAATGCAATCTACGCAACCACGCGCGCGCCATGATCCTGCTGGGCCGCTACGACGACGCCGAGGCGCTGCTCGTCGAACTGGAGCGTCAAACCGAGCGCCTGGGTCTGATCACCGACGCCAATCGCAACCGGATCTGTCTGGCCGGGCTGCACTGGCAGCGCGGTAGACAGGCAACGGCAATGGCGCATCTGAGTCAGGCACTGGCATTGGCCACTCGCACGGTGCTGAGCGGCAGTTTCCTGCGCCTGGGTCGAGCACTGCCGGAAATGCTCGAATGCCTGCTGGCGGAACAGGAGATGGAGCCTCTGGCCCGGGGCCACGCCGAAAGGCTACTCGAGCTCGCCCGCCGTCAGCGTGAATTCGGCCGCGCCGTGCGCCTGATGCTCGACGATTCGGTCATCGATGACATCGTCTCGCGCCCCGATGTGCCGGAGCTGATACGCACCTCACCGCTGACCCGTCGAGAATGGCAGATTCTCGGCTTGATTCATGCCGGGCTCTCCAACGAGCAGATCTCCGAGCAGCTCTCGGTCGCCCCCACCACGGTCAAGACGCATATTCGCAGCCTCTACCAAAAGCAGAACATACGTCGCCGTGAAGAAGCCATCGCCCTGGCCGGCCAGTTGCTGTCGCGTATCCAGGGCGAGTAGAGCCTGCGGACGGACTCCGCCCCCTCTCTACGCCTCCAGTAGAGCAGGGCGTAGAGGATTCCTCTTGCTGCCCATGCCGTCACCATCGTCATTACGTTTCGTATTGGCACGATGGGAGGGTCAAGTATGAACTCACAGCAAATAGTGGGCAGGCAGGGGCAGGAGTGGTGGCGCGGCGCGGTGATCTACCAGATCTATCCTCGCAGCTTCATGGATAGCAACGGCGACGGCATCGGCGATCTGCAGGGCATCATCGACAAGCTCGACTACATCGCTTCGTTGAATGTCGACGCCATCTGGATCTCACCGTTCTTCACTTCACCGATGAAGGACTTCGGCTACGACGTGGCCGACTATCGCAACGTCGACCCCATGTTCGGCACCCTGGAAGACTTCGACCGCCTGGTGGAGGCCGCTCACGCCCACGGGCTGAAGGTCACCATCGACCAGGTGCTCTCGCACACGTCCGACCTTCACCCTTGGTTCGCCGAGAGCCGGGGCAGCCGCGACAATCCCAAGGCCGACTGGTACGTGTGGGCCGATGCCAAGGCCGACGGCTCGCCCCCCACCAACTGGCAGTCGGTGTTCGGCGGCAGCGCCTGGCAGTGGGACACCCGGCGCTGCCAGTACTACCTGCATAACTTCCTGACCAGCCAGCCGGATCTCAATTTCCGCAACCCGGAGGTGGTCGAGGCCATTCTCGAAGAAGTGCGCTTCTGGCTCGACCGCGGTGTCGACGGTTTTCGCCTGGATGCAGTCAATTTCTGCACGCATGGAGCGCTCGTGGACAACCCGCCCCGCAGCGGCTCCGCCGAAGGCTTTCTTGGGGTCCGTGCGGACAATCCCTACGGCTACCAGTTACACCTGCACGACAAGACCCAGCCGGAGAATCTCACCTTGCTGGAGAAGCTCCGTGCACTGCTCGACGAGTATCCCGGCACCACCAGCGTCGGCGAAGTCGGCGACGACGACTCGCTCAATGTGATGGCGACCTACACCCAAGGCGGCAAGCGTCTGCACATGGCCTACTCCTTCGACCTGCTGGGCGAGCGCCACGATCCCGAATTCCTGTATCAGACCATGACTGCCATGGAGGAGCGCATCGGCGACGGCTGGCCATGCTGGGCGTTGGGCAACCATGACGTACCGCGTCTGGCGACACGCTGGAACGCCCAGGACGACCCGGCCAGGCTGCGCCTTTATCTCGCTTTCCTGCTGACCCAGCGCGGCAGCGTCTGCCTGTATCAGGGCGAGGAGCTGGGCCTGCCTGAAGCCGAGCTAACCCTGGAGCAGCTCGTCGACCCGGCCGGCATCACCTTCTGGCCGGCCTACAAGGGGCGCGACGGCTGCCGTACGCCGCAACCCTGGTGCACCGATACGCGTCACGGCGATTTTTCCCGAGGCGAGCCCTGGCTACCGGTGCCCGACGCGCACCTGGGGCTGGCCATGCGGAGCCAGGACAAAGCCCCCGACTCCCTGCTCAATGCCTATCGCGCCCTCCTCGCCTTCCGACGCGAGCACGTGGCATTGAAGAAAGGCGAAGTACGCTACCACCCGGTGCGCGACGAGGTGCTGTGCCTGGAGCGCTACCATCCCTCCCGGCAGCCCAGCGATCGCCTGCTGGTGGCGCTGAACTTCAGCGATGAACCGCGTACTCTGCGTGCGCCCCGGGAAGCACGCCCGCTCGACGACGCACCGGCACTGGTCAACGGTACCTGGAGCGAGGGTAAGGTGCAGCTGCCGCCCTGCGGCATCGCCATCGCCCGCTGCCCGGCGGGGGAGGAGATCGCATGGGACGTCTGACACTTGCCGGCATAGGCAAGGACTACGCCGGGGTCGAGGTCTCACGCGACATCGATTTGACCATCGAGGATGGTGAGTTCGTCGTCTTCGTCGGCCCCTCCGGCTGCGGCAAGTCCACCCTGCTGCGCATGATCGCAGGGCTCGAGGAGATCAGTCGCGGCGAGATGTGTCTGGACGGGAAGCGGGTCAACGAAGTACCGCCCCAGGAGCGCGACATCGGCATGGTGTTCCAGTCCTACGCGCTCTACCCGCACATGACGGTGGCCGAGAACATGGCCTTCGGTCTCAAGCTGGCGCGTACCGACAAAGCCGAGATACGCCGCCGCGTGACACACGCGGCCGAGATGCTGCACCTGGGCGAGCTGCTCGAACGCAAGCCCAAGGAGCTCTCCGGCGGCCAGCGCCAGCGAGTGGCCATCGGCCGCACCCTGGTCAAGGAACCTGCGGTGTTCCTGTTCGACGAACCGCTCTCCAACCTCGATGCCGCCCTGAGGGTCGACATGCGCGTGCAGATCGCCGAGCTACACCGTCGCCTCGGGGCCACCATGATCTACGTCACCCACGATCAGGTGGAAGCCATGACGCTGGCCGACCGTATCGTGCTGCTGGCCGGTGGACGCATTGCCCAGGTCGGTGCACCGCTGTCGCTCTATCACTACCCCGCCACGTTAGAGGTGGCGCGCTTCATCGGCTCGCCGCGCATCAACGTCGTGCCGGTCGAGGTGCTCGATCCCGGCCGGCAGCGCACCTCGGTGCGCCTGCCCAACGGCGAGACGCTGGCCGTGGCGGCCGACGGCGCTCGACTCCGTGCCGGCGACAAGGCCACACTGGCAGTGCGCGCCGAGGACTTCGTCGCAACGAAATCTGCCGATGCCCGCCTTGCGGCACGCCTGATGGTGGCTGAAAGGCTTGGCTACGAGACGCTTGCCCATCTGCGCGTAGAGGGCGTCAGCGAGACCCTGACGCAGCGACTCGACGGCCTCACCCACCTTGAGGATGGCCAGCCCGTGGAGCTTGGGCTTTCCGGCGAGCGCTGCCACCTGTTCGCTGCCGACGGCATGGCCTGTCCGCGGCAGGTGCAGATTGCTGGCATCAGCCAGTGAGTCCAGGCAATAAATTGCCCGGCGGGCAACTTATTGCCCGCTTCAGGCAACGGATTGCCTGAATTTACTTAGCCTCTTCAACTCGCCGCATAGTTACTTCTTGTTTTTACTTAATTAGCTCGAAGCTGGCACAGCGCCTGCTGTAACTCGGCCATGTACGCCTCCAGGAGGGAGCATGGCCTCAGAAACCGGACTTCACTTCACCCTGACCTTGGCCGATATCGACGGCCTGGCCGTCATCGAGTTCACCCATCGGGAACGACTCTCCGCCCCCTTCGAGCTCTCGGTGCGCTTCGCCAGCCGCGACGGCAGCCTCTCCGCCACCGA
>NZ_JBYCKL010000114.1:0-4949 GCF_057473365.1 Halomonas sp. TH-94 | reverse complement strand
TACCCAGCAATAGACCGGCAATGCCTGCTTGTGGCCCACTCAGCCGGTAGCGGCCGAGCAGCCCGAGGGCGAGCAGCGGCATGGCATATTGCGCCAGATCGAAGCGCAGGCCGAATGAGGCGATCAGCCAGGCGCCGGTGGTCGTGCCGAGATTGGCACCGAACAGCAGGGCGATGGCGCCGGGCAAAGCGACCAGGCCAGCGCTGACGAAGGACATCGCCAACAGGGTTATCAGCGAGCTGGACTGCACCACGGCGGTGGCCAGCGCACCAACGCCGATGGCGCGCCAGGGGCTGCGGGTGGCCCCATGCAGCCAGCGATCCAGAGTGCCCCCGGAGAGCCGTTTGATGGCTTCTTCCAGATGGCTCATGCCCCACAGGAACAACCCGAGGCCGGCGGCCAGCGTGGCCAGATCGGGGCGCGAGAGCAGCAGGGCGGCAGCCGCTGCCAGACCAAGTAGCTCGAGGTGGCGTCGCCTTTCCGGTCGCTGCCTGGTGTCGGCGGCCGTCGCTCCGGCCACGTTCAGCGGCTCCCGGGGTCGAGAATTCTCACTGTCTGGATGGTGTTGCGGCGCTGCTCCTCGCGCTCGCGGTTGACCCGGGTTTCCAACTCGGCTGCCGTCTCCTCTTCTATGGCCGCCTGTTCGAAAAAGTCACAGCTGACGCAGTCGCGATAGCGTACGCCATTCTGTTCCCAGGCGCGTATGCGGTCCATTTCGGCACAGCGGGGGCAAACGGCACCGGCAATGAAACGTTTCTGTATGGCCATGATGCCTCCCTTGATTGGCCGCCGAGGGAACCCCGGCGGCGGTGTGGCTACGATAGCGTGCCGCGATGCCGTTGTCAGGCGGCGCGAATTCCGCTGTGACGCAGCAGCGGCTCGACGCTTGGATCGCGGCCGCGAAAGGCGCGGAATAGCGCGGCTGCGTCGCGGGCACCGCCCTGCTCGAGAATTTCGCTGCGAAAGCGCCGCCCGGTTTCGGCATCGAAGATACCGGCTTCCTCGAACGCGCTCCAGGCGTCGGCAGAAAGTACCTCGGCCCACTTGTAGCTGTAGTAGCCGGCGGCATAACCGCCGGCGAAGACATGGCTGAAGCCGTTCTGGAAACGGTTGAAGTCTGCCTTGGGCACCACCGAGACGGCACTGCGGACTTCGTCGAGCAGCGCCTGTACGGCTGACGCCGTGGGAGCGCTCAATTCATGATGCAGCCGCAGATCGAACAGTGAGAATTCGAGCTGGCGCACCAGGCCCATGGCCGACTGGAAGTTCTTGGCCGCCTGCAGACGTTCGAGCAGCTCCGCCGGCAACGGTTCGCCGGTGTCGACATGGCCGGCGATCAAAGCGAGACCCTCGCGCTCCCAGCAGTAGTTCTCCATGAACTGGCTGGGCAGCTCTACGGCATCCCACGCCACGCCGTTGATGCCGGAAACCTCGGCCACCGTCTGGCGGGTCAGCATGTGGTGCAGGCCATGGCCGAACTCGTGAAACAGCGTGGTGACTTCGTCGTGGGTCAGCAGGGCGGGTTTATCGCCCACCGGGCGGGTGAAGTTGCAGGTCAGATAAGCCACCGGCAGCTGCAGCCCGCCGTCTTCGTGATGGCGCCGCACTCGGCACTCGTCCATCCAGGCGCCGCCGCGCTTGCCCTCGCGGGCATAAAGATCGAGATAGAAGCCGGCAATGGGCTCCCCTTGTTCGAGAATTTGGAAGTAGTGCACCTCAGGGTGGTATAGCGGCGCCTCGCTGTCCTCGGCAAAGGTGACGCCGTAGAGCCGCTCGACGACTCGAAAAAGGCCATCGACCACTCGCGGTGCGGGGAAGTAGGGGCGTAGCTGCTCCTGGGAAATGGCGTGACGGGCTTCGCGCAGTTTTTCACTGACGTAGCCAATGTCCCAGGGGGCGAGTTCGGTCATGGCCAGCGTGTCGCGGGCGTAGGCTTCGAGCTCGGCGAACTCTTCCCGCGCTTGGGGCACCGCGCGACGGGCGAGATCTTCCAGGAATTCCAGCACCTGGTGCGGCGATTCGGCCATCTTGGTGGTCAAGGAGTAGTCGGCATAGCTGCCGAAGCCCAGCAGTTCGGCCAGCTCACGTCGCAGATGCAGGGTCTCCTCGATGACCGGCGCATTGTCGTACTCGCCGGCATTGGGGCCCTGGTCGGAGGCACGGGTGACGAAGGCGGTATACACCTCGCGCCGCAGCTCGCGGTCGTCGGCAAAGGTCAGCACCGGGTAGAAACTGGGGAAGTCGAGGGTAATGCGATACCCGCTTACGCCCTTGGCTTCGGCATTGGCTGCAAGCGTGGCCAGGGCGCTCTCCGGCAGGCCGGCCAGCCGGGTATCGTCGTCGATGTCCTTGTGCCACGCCTGGGTGGCATCGAGCAGATGATTGGAGAAAGTGTTGGCCAGTTCCGACAGGCGCGACTTGATCTCGCCATAGCGTTTCTTCTGTTCGGCCGGCAAGTCGACACCGGCGAGGCGGAAGTCGCGCAGGGTGTTGTCGACGCTGCGCCGCTGGGCCTCGTCCAGTTCGGCCCAGGCAGGGCCCTCCTTGAGGGCCTGCCAGACGCGAAATAGCCTTTCATGCTGCCCCAGCCAGGTGGAGTAGTCGGACAGCTTGCCCAAGCAGGCCTGATAGGCCTCGCGCAACGCAGGTGAGTTCATGGTGCCGTTGAGGTGCGATACCGGTGACCAGGCGCGCGACAGTCGGTCGTTGAGCGCTTCCAGCGGAGCGGCAAGGCTCGCCCAGGTCGGTGTTTCCTGCTCAGCGCTCTCTACCAGTGACTCGATGGCGAGGCGGTTGTCGGCCAGCAGCTTGTCGATGGCCGGCACCACGTGCTCCGGCTTGATCTCGGCGAAAGGGGGCAGCTCATGGGATTCAAGCAGGGGATTGTGGGGCATGCGCACCTCGGGTTGTGTTATCGAAGAAGCGGAATAGCGTTTAGATGCGGCCAGAGCGGCGGGGTTTCAATCCCGCCGGGGATTGGTGCCGGAGTTCCGGCCTGATAGGCTTGCGCCTCCACGAAAGTCGAGGTAACGCCATGAACGCAACCCTGGAGCGCTGGACCACGCGGCGCGCCTTCATCCTGGCGGTGACGGGCGCAGCGGTGGGGCTGGGCAACATCTGGCGTTTTCCTTACATCACCGGGGAAAATGGCGGCGCTGCCTTCCTGGTGCTTTATATAGCCTTCGTGTTGCTGCTGGGGCTGCCGGTCATGATGGCTGAAATCCTGGTGGGGCGCGCCGGTCGACGCGCCCCCATGCAGTCGCTGGGGTATCTGGCCGGCCAGGCCGGTGCCAGCCGCCACTGGCGGTGGTTGGGGTTGTTTGGTGCCTTTACCGTTTTTTGCATTCTCTCCTTCTACTCCGTTGTCTCGGGCTGGTCGATCGAGTTCCTGATAACGGCGGTGAACGGCGATTTCGTAGGACGGAGCGCTGCTGAGATCGGCGCCGGTTTCGATGCCTTCCTCGCCGACCCGCGACGCTTGGCCTTCAACCACAGCCTCTTCCTGTTCATGACCATGACCGTGGTGGCGGCTGGCGTGGCCAAGGGGTTGGAACGGCTCAACAATCTGCTGATGCCGCTGCTGTACCTGCTGCTGGTGCTGTTGGCCATCTATGCGGCCACTACCGACGGCTTCGTTCCCGCGCTGGCCTGGCTGTTCAAGCCGGATTTTTCGGCCATCACCCCGCTGGTGGTCATGCATGCCATGGGGCACGCCTTCTTCACCCTGGCGGTGGGGGCCTGTGCGCTGATGGCCTACGGTGCCTACATGCCTGAGCATCAGAGCCTGCCTCGTGCGGCCGGGGCCGTAGCGGTGCTGGATGTGAGCGTGGCGCTGCTGGCCGGGATCGCCATCTTTTCGGTGGTCTTTTCCCAAGGCATGGATCCCGGCGAGGGGCCGGGGCTGATGTTCGTCACACTGCCGGTCGCCTTTGCCGAGCTCCCTTGGGGCGCTCTGTGGCTCAGCATATTCTTTCTGCTGCTGCTGTTGGCGACCTGGACCTCTTCCATCAACCTGGCCGAGCCGATGGTCGCCACACTTCAGGGCTTGGGGCTGGGCCGGGGAAAGGCTTCGGCAGTGGTGGGTGTCGCGGTGTGGCTGCTGGGCCTGCTGTCGGTCCTTTCATTTTCGAACCTGGCCGAATGGCGCCCGCTGTTCGGCATGAACGTTTTCGAGCTCGTTACTACCATTCCTACGGAAGTCTTTCTGCCGGTAGGTGGTTTATTGATCGCCTGCTTTGCCGCCTGGGTCATGCCGCAGCAAGAGTCGAGAGCGGCTCTGGGGGTGTCTGAATCGGGCTTTCTGCTATGGCGGACGGTGGTACGCTGGATATCGATTCCTCTGGCGGCCGTGGTGCTGGCGGCCGGGCTGCTGTAATCCATCTGATGCGTCCGGCAAGAGGCCGGCCTGGAGGTTTGCATGAGTTCGAACGACTCCATTCGTGGCTGGGGGGACAAGCGCCCCACCCTGGGAGCGCGGGTCTACGTCGATCCGGCCAGCGTGGTGCTGGGCGACGTAGTGCTGGGCGACGATAGTTCGGTGTGGCCCATGGCAGTGATTCGCGGCGATATGCACCGTATTCGTATCGGAGAGCGCACCAGCGTGCAGGATGGCAGCGTGCTGCATATCACCCATGCCAGCGACTTCAATCCCGACGGCTTTCCATTGACCATCGGCGACGACGTCACCATCGGTCATAAGGCGATCCTGCACGGCTGCACCCTGGGGAATCGTATCCTGGTGGGCATGGGAGCCATCGTCATGGACGGTGCCGTGGTCGAGGATGAGGTGATCATTGCCGCCGGCGCCGTGGTAACGCCGGGCAAGCGCCTGGAGAGCGGCTTCGTCTATGCCGGCAACCCGGCCAAGGCCCTGCGTCCGCTGAAGGACAAGGAGCGGGAGTTCTTCCCCTACACGGCCGGAAACTACGTCAAGCTCAAGGATCAGTACC
>NZ_JBYCKL010000113.1:0-18799 GCF_057473365.1 Halomonas sp. TH-94 | reverse complement strand
CCGTGGCTCTGGCCGAGAATTTCCGCCGGGTGCTGGCCACCGAGATCTCACGCACCTCCGTCGCCAGTGCGCAACAGAACCTGCTGGCCAACGGCATCGATAACGCGGTGGTGGGGCGCATGTCGGCGGAGGAGTTCGCCGCTGCGCTCAAGGGCGAAAAGAGCGGCAGGCGAGTCGAGGAAATGGCGCTTGAGGATTACGGCTTCTCCACCGTGCTGGTGGACCCGCCGCGGGCCGGCCTAGACGAGGCCAGCTGCCGTCAACTGAGCGAATACTCGCGAGTCGTCTATATTTCATGCAACCCGGATACGTTGGAGCAAAACCTCGAGTCGCTGAACCGCACTCATCGGATTGCCCGTTTCGCCTTGTTCGATCAGTTCCCCTGGACCCATCACTGTGAATGCGGTGTGCTGCTGGAGAAGAGGGAGATCTGACGACCTTGCACCTGAAGGAAGCGGTGTTTGTCAAGTAGCGTAACGATCAGTGCCGATGCACAAGCGACATGCACCATGAGAAGGCTGGCAAGTCGATAGGGTGTGGCGCAGCGCTGAAGTAAGCTTCCCGACACGTGGCCGCAGGTCACGCCGATTCTTTCCCAGGGCCGAGATACGGCCCCAGGCAGCCGAGGTGAGGGATGCAATACGAGACGATCGAAGTTGGCCGGCAGGAAATACTCAAGCAGCTGCGCGAACGCCTGGATAGCCGACTCGAGAAGGCGCGGGCCGAGGAGGTGGAAGCCTTCGCGCGTCACTTCTACGCCACGGTGCCGCTGGAGGACCTCGCCGACCGTCGGTTGGACGACCTCTACGGGGCCACACTGTCGGTATGGCATTTCATCCAGAATTTCGATCATGCCTCGCCCAAGGTGCGCGTGTTCAACCCCGACTTCGAGGAGCACGGTTGGCAGTCCTCCCACACCTTCGTCGCCGTGCTGCATGAGGACATGCCCTTTCTCGTTGACTCGGTGCGTATCGAGCTCAACCGCCGCGGCCTCACCGTGCATGCCATCCACAACGCCGTGCTCGCAGTGGAACGCAGCGGCACTTACAACCTGCTGCGCGTAGGTTCACCGCGCGATGCCGACGCTCCGGAGCATCGCGAATCGCTGATTGCCATCGAGATCGACCGCCACTCCAACCCTGAAGTGCTGGCCGATATCGAGCAGTCTCTGCACGAGGTGCTCGGCGACGTGCGTATCGCCGTTGGCGACTACGAAGCGATGAGCGAGCGCGTCGGTTCAGCGATCGCTGAACTGAAGGCAGGGCGCCCCGAGCAGATCGAACCCGGCGATCATGAGGAGGCCGTTGCTTTCCTCGAGTGGCTGGCACGCGACAACTTCACCTTCCTTGGCTATGACGCCTTCACCATCGAGTCCGGCTCCGACGGCGACAGGCTGGTCAAGGAGTCCGGCAGCGAACTCGGCGTTTTTCGACTGGACCTGCCTCGCTACCAGGAGCGCATCCGCACCGAGCTGGGCATCGAGGACAACCGTTTCGTACTGGTGCCACAGCTGCTCTCGTTCGCCAAGAGCTCGCATCACGCACGCGTGCATCGCCCTACCTACCCAGACTACATCTCCATCGATCGCTACGATGAGCAGGGGCGGGTGATCGGCGAGCATCGTTTCCTCGGGCTGTTCACCTCGAGTGTCTACAACGAGACACCGCGCAACATACCGCTGCTGCGGCGCAAGCTTCAGTCGGTGATGGACATTGCCGGATTCAATCCCAAGGGTCACAACGGCAAGCAGCTGCTGCAGATCCTCGAAGTCTACCCCCGTGACGACCTGTTCCAGATCGACACCCAGGAGCTTGCCCGCACGGCCCTTGGCATACTCGACATTCGCGAGCGGCGACGCGTGCGTCTGTTTGTGCGCACCGATTTCTCAGGGCGCTTCCACTCATGCCTCGTATTCGTGCCGCGTGACGTATTCTCCACCGACCTGCGCCTGCGTATACAGAACCTGCTGTGCGAGGAGCTCGACGCCACCTTTGGCGACTTCAATACCTATCTCTCCGAGTCGATCCTCGCCCGTATCCAGTTCATCCTGCGCTTTCGCGGCGACAGCCCCCGTGAAGTGAACCTCAAGCGACTCGAGGCCAAGGTGGCGCAGCTCTCCCGCAGTTGGCGCGACGAACTGCACGAAGCGCTGGTCGAAGGCTTCGGTGAAGAGCGCGCCAATCGCTTGATGGACGGTTTCCGCGATGCCTTCCCGGCCAGCTACCGCGACGACTTCGGTTCCCGCACGGCGGTGTTCGACCTGCAGCACCTGGCGGATCTGGATGCCGGCGAGCCGCTGGCACTGACCCTCTATCGTCTGGTGGAAGAAGAGGGCAGCGGCGTCAATCTGAAGTTGTTCCAGCGGGACCGCACCATTCCTCTCTCCGATGTACTGCCGGTCATGGAAAACCTTGGTCTGCGCGTCATCGGCGAGCGCCCGTATGAAATCGTCACGCCGGACGTGCGCTATTGGCTGCACGACTTCGATCTCGAGCATCACACCACCACTGAAGTCAGCCTGCAGAAAATGCGCGAGCCCTTCATCGAGGCGTTCAAGCGTATCTGGGTCGGCGAGGCCGAGAACGACGGTTTCAATCGCCTGGTGATCGCCGCCAACCTGGACTGGCGCGAAGTGGCCATGCTGCGCGCCTATGCCCGCTACTTGAAGCAGATCCGCTTCGGTATGTCCCAGGACTACATCGCCACCGCGCTGACCAACTATCCTGAGATCACTCGCGAGCTGGTGACGCTGTTCCGTCTGCGTTTCGACCCGGACCGGCGGCCCGGCGAAGACGAGATCGAAGCCTGTATCGAGCGTATCAATCGCCATCTCGACGGGGTGGCCAGCCTGAATGACGATCAGCTGCTGCGTCGTTTCATGGAGATGATTCAGGCGACGCTGCGCACCAACTACTACCAGCGCAACGCCGATGGCAGCTTCAAGGACTACATCGCCTACAAGCTGGAGCCCAAGCAGATCACCGGCATGCCCAAGCCGCGCCCGGCCTACGAGATCTTCGTCTGCTCGCCGCGAATCGAGGGCGTTCACCTGCGCGGCGGCAAGGTCGCCCGCGGGGGCTTGCGCTGGTCGGATCGCCACGAGGATTTCCGCACCGAGGTGCTGGGCCTGGTCAAGGCGCAGCAGGTCAAGAACGCGGTGATCGTGCCGGTGGGCGCCAAGGGTGGCTTCGTCTGCAAGCGCATGCCCGAGGGCGGCGATCGCGATGCGATCCAGCAAGAGGGTATCGCCTGCTACAAGACCTTCATCCGTGCGCTGCTGGATGTGACCGACAACCTGGTCGGCGGCGAGGTGGTGCCGCCCAAGGGTGTGGTACGCCATGACGATGACGACGCCTATCTGGTGGTGGCGGCCGACAAGGGCACCGCGACCTTCTCCGATATCGCCAACGAAATCTCCCTCGAATATGGCCACTGGCTCGGCGATGCCTTTGCCTCGGGCGGGGCCAACGGCTACGACCACAAGAAGATGGGCATTACCGCACGTGGCGCCTGGGAGTCGGTGAAGCGCCACTTTCGCAACCTCGGCCTGAATACTCAGGAAGAGGAGTTCACCGTGGTGGGCATCGGCGACATGGCCGGCGACGTGTTCGGCAACGGCATGCTGCTCTCCGACAAGATCCGCCTGGTCGGTGCCTTCAACCACCTGCATGTCTTCATCGACCCGCAACCCGATGCGGCGGCTACCTTTGTCGAGCGCCAGCGTTTGTTCGCGCTGCCGCGCTCGAGCTGGGAGGATTTCGATGCCTCGCTGATCTCCGAAGGCGGCGGCGTGTTCAAGCGCAGCGCCAAGTCGATCGCCATCACGCCGCAAATGAAGGAGGTCTTCGGTATCGTGGAAGACCGTCTTTCACCCAACGACCTGATACAGGCCATGCTCAAGTCTCACGTCGACCTGTTGTGGAACGGCGGCATCGGTACCTACGTCAAGGCAAGCGGTGAAACCGACGCCATGGTCGGCGACAAGGCCAACGACGCACTGCGTATCGACGGGCGCGAACTCAATTGCCGCGTGGTCGGCGAAGGCGGCAACCTGGGCCTGACCCAGCGTGGACGCATGGAGGCGGCGGCCAGGGGGGTGCTGGTCAACACCGACTTCATCGACAACGCCGGCGGCGTGAATTGCTCCGACCATGAGGTCAACATCAAGATCCTCATCGACGAGGTGGTCAAGCGCGGCGACATGACCGAGAAGCAGCGCAACCAGCTGTTGGCCGACATGACAGAAGAGGTGGCCGACCTGGTCATCCTCGACAACTATCGTCAGACCCAGGCGCTGGATCTTTCCCAGATTCTCTCGCGCCATGGCATCGACATCTATCGGCGCTTCATCAGCGAACTGGAAACTGCCGGCCAGCTCGACCGCGAGCTCGAGTTTCTCCCTTCGGACGAGGAGCTCCAGGAGCGTGCCGGCAGTGACCAGGGCATGACCCACCCGGAGCTCTCCGTACTCATCTCCTACGCCAAGAGCGTGCTCAAGGGCCATGTGCTGGCTTCCGATGTGCCGGACGACCCTTATATCCAGCAGTACGTCGAGCGCATCTTCCCGCGAGTGCTCGCCGAGCGCTTCGGCGACGAGATGTACGATCATCGGCTCAAGCGTGAAATCGTCACCACCCAGGTGGCCAACGATCTGGTCGATCACATGGGCATCGTCTTCGTACGCCTGTTGACCGACTCGACCGGCGCCAGCCCGGCCGACATTGCCCGCGCCTATGTCATCTCCCGCGACAGTTTCCAGCTCGCGAGCCTGTGGGAGCGTATCGAGGCGTTGGACAACCAGATCCCGAGTCATGTGCAGTACGGCATGATGGTCGACCTGATGCGTCTCATGCGCCGTACCACCCGCTGGTTCCTGCGTCAGCGGTTGGGCCTTTCCACCCGCGACGCCATCGAGTACTTCGCGCCGCGTGTCGCTCAGCTCCAGGAAAGCATCGGCGAGCTGCTGCGCGGTGAGGAGCGTGAGCGCTGGGAGCACAAGCGCGCCGAGCTGCTCGAGGCCGGCGTGCCCGAGGAGCTGGCGGCCACCGTAGCGGCCTCGGGAATCTTGTACGGTGCGCTGGGCATCATCCAGGCGGCCCGCCAGGCCGACGAAAAGCCGCAGCGTGTCGCGGAAGTTTTCTTCGAGATAGGCAACCGTCTCGAGCTGCCCTGGATGATCCAGCAGGTCAGCAATCTCGATGTTCGAGACAGCTGGCAGGCTCAGGCGCGTGAGACCTTCCGAGACGACATCGACCGCCAGCAGTTGGCACTTACCGTCAGCGTGCTCAAGACCGAGGATGGCCGCGAGCCCGATGAACGTGTCGATAACTGGTTGGCCATGCACGCCTCGCTGCATGAGCGCTGGTGTCGGTTGATCGCCGAGGTAAGAGGCGGCAGCCAGGCGAGCTTCCCGCTCTTTGCCGTGGCTGTCCGGGAGCTGGTCGACCTGGCCGAAAGCAACGGCGAAGCTTGATCGACCCGGGCAATTCGTCGACACCCCATGAACCCCGCCTATGGCGGGGTTCGTCGTTTTGAGCCGGTGGCGCTGTTATAATCCGCCCGCTTCGTCACTCGCCATCGTCAATCGCCCTGCCAGGAGTTGCCATGTACGCGCTTGCCCGATCGTTCCTGTTTCGTCTCGATGCGGAAACCGCCCATGGCCGCGCGCTCTCCGCGCTGGACGTAGCCCATCGCATGAAACTGGTGGGGCTCATGGCTGGGGAACGCATCGACGATCCGGTGGAGCTGATGGGGCTGCGCTTCCCCAACCGGGTCGGACTGGCTGCCGGGCTGGACAAGAACGCCGACCATCTCGATGCACTGGGCGCGCTTGGCTTCGGCTTCGTCGAGGTAGGCACCGTGACGCCCAAGCCGCAGGAGGGCAACCCCAGGCCACGGCTGTTTCGTCTGCCTGAGCGTGGCGCGATCATCAATCGCATGGGGTTCAACAACGCCGGAGTCGACCATCTGGTGGCGCGGGTCAAGGCGGCACGCTACGAGGGCGTGATCGGCATCAATATCGGCAAGAATCTCACCACGCCGGTGGAGCGTGCCGTGGACGACTATCTGATCTGCCTGGAGAAGGTCCACGCACACGCTCACTACGTGACGGTCAACGTCTCCTCACCCAATACGCCAGGGCTGCGTAACCTGCAGTTCGGAGAGCAATTGGACAGGCTGCTGGGGACCTTGCGGGAGGCGGGTCACCGTTTGGACCAGGCGTCGGGTCGACGTGTACCTCTGGCGGTCAAGATCGCTCCTGACATGAGTGTCGAAGAAGTGGGCCTGGTGGCCGAGAGCATTGCACGCAGCGAGATCGATGCGGTGATTGCCACCAATACCACGGTCTCACGAGAGGCGGTGGCCGGATTGCCCCATGCGGAAGAACAGGGCGGGCTCTCGGGGCGTCCAGTCTTCGAGGCCTCCAATCGAGTGATCCAGGCGCTTCGCCGCGAGCTTCCCAAACTGCCTATCATCGGCGTGGGCGGCATCGACAGCGGAGATGCGGCAGTGGCCAAGGTAGAGGCTGGCGCCGACCTGGTGCAACTCTACTCCGGCTTCATCTACCGTGGCCCCGCGTTGGTGGGAGAGTGCGCACGGGATCTCAAGGCGGTAGCGGCAGCCAAGAACGAATAAAGCCCGTGCATGGCACGGGCTTAGCTCCTGTCTTTTACGCCACGTGGTAGCGATGGGACGAAGGGTGAGTGAGAAAGAGGGTTACAGCACCATGGGATTCTTGTGAATGCCGGAGACGCCGGTCATTCCGGCCCATTGGTCGCCTCGACCTTCACGCCAACCACTCATCCAGTATTCACGTATGTTGACATCCTGACTGGGACAGTCGTCGCGGGAGCGCCCGGAAATTCCGGCTTTGTAGCCATGGAGGTAGGCGCGTTGGAAGCGATCACGTTTCTGTCTTTTCATCGGATGACCTCTTGTAAAGGTACCAATTTGGGACGCGCGACATGCACGCCCCGGCGTTCCACTATTCGCCAAGCCGTTACTCAGTCCCTTAACGACGGCAGAGCGAGGTCATGCGAGGCTGATGCCCCGCTGAGTGAACACATGCGTCTTTACAGTAGCTACCATGTCTACTCTTAGCCCATCATGGGGGCCATTGTCGACCTATGTTTCGTCATAAGATCGAGACAAATTTGTAACGAAAGGAATATGCCCGGCCGAAGGGGGCGGGAACACAGCATGAGTGAGCTAATGCAACGCGAAACACGCGCCTTTCTCGCCACCTGCCCCAAGGGGCTGGAAGAGTTGCTGGCCGACGAGCTCCGTACGCTGGGGGCCGAGGTCGACAGAACGACGGTGGCCGGCGTCCATTTCCACGCCGATCTGGCGGGTGCCTATCGTGCCTGCCTGTGGTCGCGACTGGCTAACCGCATCGTGCTTTGCCTACTGCGTGAAGAGGGGGTCGAAACTCCCGAGGAGCTGCATCGGGCTGTCGGCGGGGTGGATTGGCCGCGACATTTGCGTCCCGATGCCACCTTGGCGGTGGATTTTCATGGTCGCAGCGAGCAGATTCGTCATACTCGCTTCGGTGCCCAGACCGTCAAGGATGGAGTGGTGGATGCCCTGCAGGCGCGGGGTCTGCCGCGGCCTGGCGTCGACTTGCAAAATCCCGATCTGCGGCTGTACGCCCACCTGCATCGTGGACGCTTCACCTTAGGCCTCGATCTTTCCGGTGAAAGCCTGCATCGGCGCGGCTATAGGCGGGACGTGGGCCATGCCCCGCTCAAGGAGAATCTGGCGGCAGCCTTGCTGATCCGAGCCGGCTGGCCGCAGCGGCTGCGCGACGGTGCGCCGCTGGTCGATCCGCTGTGCGGTGCCGGTACGTTGCTGATCGAGGCCGCGCTGATGGCAGCCGACATGGCACCCAATCTCAACCGTATACGCTTTGGTTTCCACGGTTGGGCTCAGCACGATGAAACGCTGTGGGCCGAACTCAAGCGTGAGGCCGAAGCGCGTGCCAGCATCGGCCGCAAGCGCTGCCGCAATCGCCTGTATGGCTTCGATCAGAGCCCCCCGGCGCTGGCAGCGGCAAAGTCCAACGCCATGCGAGCGGGGATTCCAGCCCTCGTCGATTTTCAGGGGGCATCGCTCGGCCAGCTCCAGCGCCCGGAGGGATTGGAAGTAGATGCGCGCGGCCTGATCGTCACCAACCCCCCTTATGGCGAACGGTTGGGCGAGCTGCCCGAATTGGTCACGCTCTACCGGGACCTTGGCGAGGGCGTGCGTCGTGCGTTTCCCGGCTGGCGTCTGGCCGTTTTTACCGCCAATCCCGACCTCGGGCATCGTATCGGACTGCGCGCCGACAAGCAGTATTCGCTGAAGAACGGCCCGCTCGAAGCCCGACTCCTGCTGATGGACGTACCTCTCGAGCAGGAAGGGCAGGGTGGAACTGAAGCAGCAGCGGCGGATAGCGCACCACGCAGTGAAGGGGCGCAGATGTTCGCCAACCGCTTGGAAAAGAATCGCAAGCGGCTCAAGAAGTGGCTCAAGCAGTCGGGTGAGACCTGCTATCGGCTCTACGATGCCGATATGCCGGAGTACGCCCTGGCGGTGGACATCTACGACGGCCGTATTCACGTGCAGGAGTATGCGCCACCGCGCTCGGTGAACCCCGCTCAGGCTCAGAAGCGGCTGTTCGACGCGCTGCAGGTCATCCCCGAGGTCCTCGAGGTGGACCCCGGTCAGGTGGTGATCAAGCGGCGCGAGAAGCAGAGCGGCAAGGCGCAGTACCGCAAGCAGGCCGCTACCGGAGAGCGCTTCCAGGTTCGCGAGGGGCGCGCCAGGCTATGGGTCAATCTGCGCGATTACCTCGATACCGGCTTGTTTCTCGATCACCGGCCGGTGCGGCGAATGTTGGGCCAGATGGCGGAGGGCAAGCGCTTCCTCAATCTGTTCTGCTACACCGCAGCGGCCACGGTGCAGGCGGCGCTCGGTACCGAATCGGCAGCCGGTGCCACCGATAGCGTCAGCGTCGATCTCTCCAACACCTACCTTGAGTGGGCACGGGACAACTTCGCTCTCAATGGGCTCGATCCGGCGCGTCACCGGGTGGTGCGTGACGACTGCCTGCGCTGGCTGGAAACGGCAGGGACCGAGTTCGATCTGATCTTCCTCGACCCGCCGACGTTTTCCAATTCCAAGAAGATGGAGGGGACCCTGGACGTTCAGCGTGACCATGAGCGCCTGGTGTCGCTGGCCATGGCACGTCTGGCGCCTGAAGGCACCTTGGTGTTTTCCAACAATCAGCGCCGCTTTCAACTCGCCACCGGCCTGGCCGACCGATTCGACGTATCGGACATCTCGTCGCGCACCTTCGATCCGGACTTCGCTCGCCGACCCGATATTCATCATGTGTTTCTGATCCGGCACCGGGAGAGGACATGACAGCTTTCGTATACCCTTCAGTTTCGCGACCCCGTGCCGATAGGGTAGTGACAGCAGTGTCTCGCCAGGGTGGGGTGTCATGACGGCACTTACCTTGTACACCACGCTGGGCTGCCACCTTTGTGAACGTCTCGAGGCGCTCTTGGCAGCGCTGCACCGCGGTGAGTATCGGCTGAACAAGGTCGAGATCAGTGAAGACGAGGTGCTGATGGCGCGATACGGCGTACGTATCCCGGTACTCGTGGACGAGGCGGGGAGCGAACTCGACATGGGGTTCGAGCCAGCGCGGCTGGCGAACTGGCTGGCTGAGCGCAAGCGTCTCGACCCCATCGCCTGGCAGCAGCTGCAAGCGGAGGGGCGCGAGCCCCACGGCACCGAAGAGAGCCCGAATGATGCCGGGGTGCGATCATCCGGGCGGCGTTACTTGAAATGAAGCTGTTACGTTGACCCACCGGACACCAGCATTTCGTTTCATGGTGGTGTCATTCGGCCTCATTGGTAACAATCAAGAGGCATGGGCTCTATAGCGCAGGGGGGTGGGGATGAATGCACCGCAACGCAGGCGGTGGCAGCGCATCGCTCTGGGCGGCATTCTGCTGGCATTGGCCGGCACGGTGTCAGGCGCTGGCGATAACGGGGGAATCCTACTGACCGAGGAGGAACGCCACTTCCTGCGGGACAACGAACCCATCGTCTTCGTCAGCCAGACGCGCTATCCGCCTTTCGAGTTCATCGATGCCAACCAGCAGCGTCGCGGCATGATGGTGGAGCTGGCCCAGTGGATCGCCACCGAAGCCGGCTTCCATGCCCAATTCACCGATACTGTCTTCCAGCAGGCCCAGCAACAGGTCCTAAACGGCGAGGCCCACGTCCTGACCAGCTTCTTTTACAGTGAGGCTCGGGACCGGGAATTCGATTTCACCCAGACGGTTTTCGAGGTGCCCGCTGCGATCTTCGTTGCCGCGCAGCGGCCCGACATTGCGTTGGTATCGGATCTCGACGGCAAGCGGGTGGCCACCCAGCGTGGCGACTATGCCAAGGAGTATCTGGCCAGCCTGGACCTCCGTCTCGAGCTGATCCAGACCGATGATTTTGCGAGTGCGGCACAGGCAGTTCTGGATGGCCGTGCCGATGCCATGGTCGGCGACGAGCAGATCGTGCTGTATTACCTCTACAGCAGCGGTTTGTACGGACTCATGAAGCGGGTGGGCGAGCCGCTGTATGTGGGTCGCAACGCCATGGCGGTGGTGGAGGGAAATCTTCTGCTCCAGTCGATCCTGAACAAGGGAGTGGAGTATGCCCGCAACAGCGGCACGCTGGATCGCCTGCAGGAGAAGTGGATAGGGGCCGCGTTGCCGGGGGCCGAGTTCGACTGGCGCGATTACTGGCACTATGCCGCTGGGCTGGCGCTACTGCTTGTTTGGGTCGTGGCCTGGAACGTCAGGCTTCGGCAGCTGGTGGGGCGCAAGACGGCGCAGCTCGAGCTGGCTGCCAGCGTTTTCCGGCACGCCAGGGAGGGGATCGTCATCACCGATGCCCGGGGTGACATTCTCGATACCAACGATGCCTTTACGCGGATAACGGGCTATCGCCGCGATGAAGTACTGGGCAAGAATCCGCGTTTCTTACAGTCGGGGCAACAGGGCGATGCCTTTTATCGAATGCTCTGGAAAGAGCTGCTGGAACAGGGGGCTTGGGAGGGAGAGATATGGAACCGGCGCAAGAACGGTGAAATCTTCCCGGAACTCCTGACCATTTCGAAAGTGAGCGGGAGGCAGGGGCAAGTCTCCCACTTCGTAGGAATATTCACCGATATCAGTCGTCAGAAGGAGTACGAGCAACAGCTCCAGAACCTGGCCTTCTACGACGGCCTGACGGGGCTTCCCAATCGCATCCTGCTGTCCGACAGATTGCGCCAGGCCATGCTGACGGCGCGGCGAAGCGGCTGTAAGGTAGCGCTGGCTTATATCGATCTGGATGGTTTCAAGGAGATAAACGATCGGCTCGGCCACGCGTTTGGCGACCGCGTGCTCGTTACCGTCGCCGAACGTCTGACCTCGGCTCTGCGCGAGGCCGATACGGTTGCTCGCTTCGGTGGCGATGAGTTCATACTGGTGCTGCCCGAGCAGAGCGACGTCTCCAGAGTCAATGGGCTGATCGCCCGCCTGTTGGCCCATATCGCCGAGCCGATCGATATCGAAGGAAATCGCCTGTTCGTGTCGGGCAGTATCGGGGTGGTCCACTACGATCCCGATGATGACATCGAGCCCGAGCAGCTCGTTCGACAAGCCGATCAGGCCATGTATCAGGCCAAGCAGGCGGGCAAGAATCGCTTTCACGTTTTCGATGCCGAGCACGATCGGGCGGTACGAGGCCACCATGAAAGCGTCGAGCGCATGCGCGATGCTCTGCTCAACGAAGAGTTCCTTCTCCACTATCAGCCCAAGGTCAACATGGCCACCGGTGAGGTGATAGGGGTGGAGGCGCTCATTCGCTGGCAGCATCCCGAGCGGGGGTTGTTGGCGCCAGCGGCCTTCCTCCCGGTCATCCAGCAGCATCCTCTGGCCGTCGATCTGGGCGAGTGGGTGCTGGCGCGGGCTCTGGCTCAATTCGAGACTTGGGTGGCCGCCGGCATCCGCATGCCGGTCAGCGTCAATATCGACGCTCTGCATTTCCAGCAGGTCGGCTTCGTCGAACACCTGCGTGCTGAGATCGAACGTCACCCGAGCGTGACGCCTGGCGATCTCGTTCTGGAAGTACTCGAAACCAGTGCGCTGAGCGATGTAGCCCACGTCACCTGCCTGATGAAGGCATGCAGGGCGTTTGGCGTCGAGTTCGCCCTCGACGATTTCGGCACTGGCTATTCATCGCTGACCTATCTTCGCCACCTGCCTGCAAGCGTGCTCAAGGTCGATCGCAGCTTCGTACGCGACATGCTCGAGGATCCGGAAGACCTGACGATTCTCGAGGGTGTGCTCGGCCTGGCCGTCGCGTTTCGCCGCGACATCATCGCCGAGGGAGTGGAAACCCTGCTGCACGGGCGTCTGCTGTTGGCGATGGGCTATCAGCTGGGGCAGGGTTACGCCATTGCCCGCCCCATGCCGGCCGAGTCGATTCCGGGGTGGCTCGAGTCATGGCGGCCCGATCCTTCCTGGAGGCAACGCCAGCGTGCCCAGCCGGAGGAGCTGCGGGCGATCTACGCCATGGTCGATCACCGCTCTTGTGCGGCAGCTTTACTGCACTATCTGAGGGGCGAGCGCAATGAACCACCTGAGTCGAATTGCGCCAAGTGCCGCCTGGGGCAGTGGCTGTCTACGCTGGAACGCGGCCCGGGCCAACTAGGCTCACCCATGGGACAAATTGCCAGACTGCACGCCACTTATGACCGTCTGGCACGCGAGGCGGTGGAACTCAAGCAGGGCGAAAGCAGGGAAGGTATGAAGCAGCGCACTCGGCAGGTAGCCGAAGTCAGCGAAGAGCTGCAGGGGCTTCTGCAGCACTGGATCGATGACAAAGCGGTGAACCGGGAAGCGCTATAGCAAATCCAGTAGCGAGAGCTGGCGCACCGCTGCTTGCCCCTCGGCACTTTCGGCCTCGACCTCGAGCACCTTGCGCAAGCCCCGGGCAGCCTGGATGGTGGTCTCGTCGGCGAGCCACATCATGGCCTGGTCGCGATCGTCGGCGAGCATGTGCCTGAGACCGCCGAACTGGGTGCCGATCTGCCCCCAGGCGCGGCTGAAAATCCAGTCGCCGAACATGTCCTGATGAATATGCACCAGGACGTAATCGTGGTCACTTTCCCAGCGGACGATCACGAGGGCTCCACTAGCATAGAGGCGCTGCCGGGAGGCAGCGCGAAGGGTTCGTGCGGTATTGTAAGGGCTAATGTCGATGGCACAAGGCGTGTCTGTCGTTTTTGTCATGAAAGGGAGCGGGAGAGAGGGAACGTGAGGATTCTCGTCGATGACAACGTGCCCGGTGCCGAGGCCTGCTTCGGCCCGCTGGGCGAGCTGGTAAGGATGCCCGGACGTGAAATTGACACGTCTTCGCTGCAAGACGTCGATGTGTTGGTGATTCGTTCCATCACTCGGCTCGATGCGGCGACCATCGATACTGCCATGGCGCAGGGTTCGAGGTTGCGCTTTGTTGGGACTTGCACCATCGGCACCGATCATGTCGACCAGGCGGCCCTGGCGCACCATGGTATCGGCTTCGCCAGTGCGCCGGGCTGCAACGCCGAGGCGGTGGTCGACTACGTTCTGAGTAGCCTGCTCACCCTGGCCGAGCGTCAGGGCTGGAGGCTGCCGGAGCGGCGCGTGGGGATCGTTGGAGCGGGCAACGTGGGCGGCAGGCTCTGGGCGCGACTTGCGGCGATGGGCATCGCCACCCTGGCCTGCGATCCACCCCGAGCACAGCGCGAGGGCGGCGAGGGTTTCGTCGATCTCGATACCCTTATCGATGAATGCGACGTGATCTGCCTGCACACGCCGTTGGTGCGCGAAGGCCCTCATGCCACCCGCCATCTGCTCAATGCCCAACGCATTGCCGAGCTGGCACCGAACACACTGCTGCTCAATGCCGGCCGCGGCGACTGTGTGGACGGAAGTGCGCTGCGCCAGCGCCTGTCCGGTTCCGGCGATATCACCGCGATACTCGACGTGTGGGAGGGTGAGCCTGGCATCGACCCTGCTCTACGTGACCTGGCTGCCATCGCCACCCCTCACATCGCCGGCCATAGCCTCGATGGCAAGCTGCGCGGCACCCATCAGATCTACACCGCTGTGTGTCGCTACTTCGGTTTGCCGGTGCGTCTTGCCCTCGGCGACCTGCTGCCGGAGCCTGCCGTCTCGCGTTTGACGCTCGAGGGGGGGCTAGATGCAGAGGAGGCACTGCGGCTCTGCCTGCGCGCGGTGTACGACGTGCGTCGTGATCACGACAGCCTGCTGCGTGAAAGTCGCCGGCTCGGCATGATGCCCGGCTTCGACGCCTGTCGTGCCCACTACCCGCTGCGTCGCGAGATCTCTACCCTTGCGGTCGAGCTGAAGGACCAGGCTGCGACCCATGCCGCTTGGCTTAAAGCTGCGGGGCTGACCCTTGTGTGACGGTTCCGACCAAACGAAGAAGGGTCCGTCGCTGTGACGGACCCTTCCGGTTTAAAGCCTGCCGGCTTTACCGGTAGGCGGCTTCCTTCAAGGCCCGGATACGGTCGTCCAGCGGCGGGTGACTGGCAAAAAGCCGTTCCATGATCTTGCGCGTCTGACCGGCATTGATACCGAATGCGGTCAGGGTTTCCGGCATCTGGTTGGGCATGTCGCTCTCGGCCTTGAGCCGTGCGAGTGCATTGATCATGGCACCGGTGCCGGCCAGCTGCGCGCCTGCCGCATCGGCGCGATATTCGCGGAAGCGCGAGAACCAGGCAACGATGGCCGAGGCGATCAGTCCGAACACGATTTCGGCGACGATCACCACTGCGAAGTAGCCCATGAAACCCAGGCCGCCGCCGTCGCTGCGCGAGCGCAGGAAGTTGTCCACCAGGTGTGCCACGGCACGGGCGAAGAACATGACGAAGGTGTTGACCACGCCCTGGATCAGCGCCAGGGTGACCATGTCACCGTTGGCCACGTGACCGATCTCATGGGCCAACACCGCGCGCACCTCTTCAGGACGCATGCGGTTGAGCAGCCCGGCGGATACCGCCACCAGGGCGTCGTTCTTGTTCCAGCCGGTGGCGAAGGCGTTGGACTGCTGTGCCGGGAAGATGCCCACTTCCGGCGTCTTGATGCCGGCTTGTCGAGACAGCTCCTCGACGGTATCGAGCAGCCACTGTTCGGTGGAGTTGCTTGGCTGGGTAATGATCACCGTGCCGGTTCCGCGTTTGGCCATCCACTTCGACAGGAACAGCGAGATCATCGAACCGGCCATGCCGACGATGAAACAGAAGATCAGCAAGGCATTGAAGTTGAAGCCTTCGCCGCGCAGGTAGCCCTCTACCCCCAGCAGTCTCAACGTAATGCTGGCGACGAGAATCACCGCCAGGTTGGTGCCCAGGAAGAGCAGAATTCTCATCATCGTTCGGAATCTCCGGTCATATCGAGGAAGTGAGGGCCGCGCCGGGGCGGCCCATAAAATCTGTTGATTAGATACGGCCGGTTAACGGAGGTTTCAAGTCCGAGCCGAAAATCCAGGCCTTGGCTGCGGCTATTGACGGTAGCGCGACAGGAAGCGGGCGAAGCGATCCAGGGCGTCGCCGAGCTGATCGGCCCAGGGCAGGGTGACGATGCGGACGTGGTCCGGTTCGGGCCAGTTGAAGGCGGTGCCCTGCACCAGCAGGATCTTCTCCTGCAGCAGCAGGTCGAGCACCAGCTTCTGATCGTCTTGTATCGGATACACCTTGGGATCGAGTCGGGGGAAGGCGTAGAGTGCGCCCTTGGCCTTGGTGCAGCTAACGCCGGGAATGGCGTTGAGCTTTTCATAGGTGATGTCGCGCTGCGCCAGCAGCCGCCCGCCGGGCAGGATCAGATCGTTGATCGACTGATAGCCGCCGAGCGCCGTCTGAATGGCATGCTGGGCCGGCACGTTGGCGCAAAGGCGCATCGAGGCCAGCATGTTGAGGCCCTGGATGTAATCCTGCGAGCGCTGCATGGCCACGCTGCCGGAGAGAATCATCCAACCCGAGCGAAAGCCGGCACAGCGATAGCTCTTCGATAGCCCGTTCAGGGTCACCACCAGCTGGTCCTCGTCGGCCAACGCCCCGGTAGAGACGTGTTCGGTGCCGTCATAGAGGATCTTGTCGTAGATCTCGTCGGAGAAGACTACCAGGTCGTGCTCGCGAGCGATGGCCAGCAGCTCGCGCACCACCGCGGGAGGATAGACCGCCCCAGTGGGGTTGTTGGGGTTGATGATCACGATAGCGCGAGTATGGCTGGTGACCTTGGCGCGCACATCGGCGATGTCCGGCGCCCAGTCGGCCTGTTCGTCGCAGCGATAGTGCACTGCATGACCGCCTGACAGATGAGCGGCGGCGGTCCACAGCGGGTAGTCGGGAGCGGGAATCAACACCTCGTCACCGTCATTGAGCAGTGCCTGCAGCGCCATCACGATAAGCTCGGACACGCCATTGCCGATGAAGATGTCCTCGATGCCGACATTGGGTATGAGCTTGCGCTGACACTCCTGCATGATCGCCTTGCGCGCCGAATAGAGTCCCTTGGAATCGCAGTAGCCCTGGGCAGTCGGCAGGTTGCGCATCACGTCCTGAAGGATCTCTTCCGGAGCCTCGAAGCCGAACGGTGCGGGGTTGCCGATGTTGAGCTTGAGGATGCGCTGGCCTTCGTCTTCCAGCCGCTTGGCGTGCTCGAGCACGGGGCCGCGGATGTCGTAGCAGACGTTGTCAAGCTTGTGCGATTTCCTGAACAGGGAGGGCGTGTCCATTGAGGTGTCCGAGATTCCAGTGGTGTCCGATGGCTCCGGTCAGTGCGCTGCCGGAGCTCAGTGATTATGCGGGGTTGTCGGCGCTGCCGCTATCGTTGATCGCCGCTTCGTCGGCACTCTCTTCTACGGCCTCCGGCAGCGGTATGTCAGCGGGTGTTTCCAGTGTCAGGCGGCCCAGCTTGCCGTCGCGCAGTTCGTGCAGCAGCACCTCGGCGCCGCGGTGCAGGTCGATCTCGCCACCTGGCCTCAGGCCACCGCGGCGGCTGGCAATGTCAGCGAGAATCGCATGGCCGTCGAAGCCGGCGAGAGCGAGCAGATCGATGCGCCGGGGGCCATCGGCCTCGACCTGTTCCGCCTGGGGGTTGGGCGCGTAGGGCGGCAGAGCCGTCAGCTTGTAACGCGCCTTGAGCGCTTCGGGGTAGCGGCGAGCCAGCTCGGCTGCGGTGACAACGGCCACGTCGACATAGTCGATGGCGGTGTCGCGGATAGCGCCAGAGGCGGCCAGGCGATAGGCGCTGGCCTGATCTTCGATCTTCGGCCACAGCACCCCGGGGGTATCGATCAGAGCCACTCGGCCCTGAATGCGCACTTTTTGCTGGCGCTTGGTTACCGCCGGCTCGTTGCCGGTCTTGGCAATGGCCTTGCCGGCCAGCCCATTGATCAGCGTCGACTTGCCGACGTTGGGAATGCCCATGATCATCACCCGCACGTCGCGGTCGGCACGTATCTGACCTGCCAGCTCATGGCACAGCTTGGGAATGCGCTTGAGCTCGCGGGCATTGGTGGTGGTCACGGCCAGCGCCCGGGTGTCGGGCAGCGAGTCGAAGTGCGCGACCCACTCGCGGGTACGCTCCGGGTCGGCCAGGTCTGCGCGTGAGAGAATCTTGAGCACCGGCTTGTGACGGGTCAGACCGGCCAGCATGGGGTTGGCACTGGAGTAGGGGAGACGGGCGTCGAGCACCTCGATTGCCACGTCTATCTCCGGCAGCGCTTCCTGGATCTGGCGGCGCGCCTTGTTCATGTGTCCCGGATACCAGCCGAGCATGGTCACTCCTGCAAACCGTACGAGGCCGCCCATCATAGCAGAAGGGCGGCCTCGCCTGGCCAGAAGGGTTATTCGCCGGGGTGGAAGGCAATGGCCACCGAGTTGATGCAATAGCGCAGGCCGGTGGTCTGGGGTGGGCCATCGGGAAATACATGGCCCAGATGCGCATCGCAGTGAGCACAAACCACCTCGGTTCGGCGCATGCCATGGGTGTCGTCGAAGCGCTCCTCGACGGCAGATTGGCCCAGGGGGCGGTCGAAGCTGGGCCAGCCGCAACCGGCTTCGAACTTGTGCTCATTCTCGAACAGCGGGGCGTTACAGCAGACGCAGTGGTAGATGCCGTGCTCGTCGGTTACCTGATAGTCGCCCGAAAAGGGTCGTTCGGTACCCTGCTGGCGCGTTACACGGTATTGCTCCGGCGTTAGCTCGGCTTGCCACTCGGCATCGCTCTTGACGATCTTCTTGCGCATGACCTCTCTCCTGCTGTTACGACTCGATCGGACACAGTAAAGCTTGGCTGCTTTCCCTCTTTTCGGCCAACCGAGGCCGACAGTTGACAGCCCCGGAGCCCTTGAGTAACATTCGCGCCACCTCGTTGAGGCAAGAGCGAGACGGCTGCGTCCCATTCGTCTAGTGGTCTAGGACACCGCCCTTTCACGGCGGGAACAGGGGTTCGAACCCCCTATGGGACGCCACTCGTTTGCAACAGGTTTCAACAGGTACCGGAGTGCGGGAATAGCTCAGTGGTAGAGCATCGCCTTGCCAAGGCGAGGGTCGGGAGTTCGAATCTCCTTTCCCGCTCCAGTTGCGTCCCATTCGTCTAGTGGTCTAGGACACCGCCCTTTCACGGCGGGAACAGGGGTTCGAACCCCCTATGGGACGCCATCTTCCGGTTGCGATAGAGGTTGCTTTATCGAT
>NZ_JBYCKL010000112.1:0-7134 GCF_057473365.1 Halomonas sp. TH-94 | reverse complement strand
GAGAAATTTCGCGCACCAAAGCGAAGGCGTGTCGTACCCGCGCCGCCGTGAGCCCACGCCGTGTCAGCTCCCTGCGCAGAGTGACGCACTCTTCGTCCAACATCTTCGCATCGAGTGGTGCCAGCCGGGCAGCATGGCGATGTATACCCGGCAAGTAGGTACGCAGCCCTAGCCGACGTAACGCTGCGGGGCAGTGCAGCTTCGACCTGAGCCAATGCCACGGCGGCTCGAGGCTTCCCGGCGGCAGCAAGGTACGTTCGGGTCGCGACAGCACGTCAGCCGGCAGTTTCATCAGCGCCATGCAGGCCCTCTCATCGCTCGAAGAGCCTCAGGAAGGAGCGACGAAGGTCGCGCCAAAGCCGATAACCAAGCGGCTCAGGGCCGTGCTCGATGCGTACGTGAACCCTTCCACCCAAGTGCAGAGCGGTGTCACCACCCAGCAGGCCCGCAGCGGAGAAATCCGCCAGATAGTGACGCCGAAACGCCCGAGGGGCGCCATCCTCGGCCCTCGACGAGGGATCGACCGCCACATGGCCGCCGCCTTCCACGCTCAGCACCGGGCCGGGAATCGTGTGATCGGAGCTGGGCGAAACCCACAGCAGAGTGCCAGCGGCATCGCGCTCATGGCCCGGCAGGCGCAGGCGTACCCGGCGAGTATCCTCACGCACCCGCTCGACCTGGTGGTCAGGCAGCAGGGTACGAATGCGCAGGTCCTCAGGGCGCACCACGACGGCGACCCCAGCACCACGCTGTAGATAGCTGCCCAGCACAGGTGCGCCTTGCGGCATGAGCAGTAGACCGGAATGAGGGGAAGTCAGCACCGTGGCATCGGCACGCTGTCGCGCATCGTCCAGCTGGCGCTGCACGGGGATCAACGTTTCGCGCAGGATGGCGGCCGTCTGCGTATCGCGAACGCTGGCCACCAACTCCTGTTCGATCTCCCGGCTTCGCGCCTCGAGCAGCCGGACCTCGGCACCGAGCTCCGGAGCGGCGATTCGCATCAGCGGGTCGCCGGCTGCTACCTGCTGGCCATCCTCCACCCAGATCTCCGCGAGTTCACCACTGACACCCACCCGCACCTGGGCCGGCTCACGGCTATCGATCATCCCATGAACATGGGTGGCATAGGGCAGCGGGACCTGAAACAGCAGCAGCGCGACGACGGCGAGACCGCCCAGCATCCAACTCCAGGCGCGGCTGCGTGAACCTTGCATCGAATCATCCACGGTCATGGCCTTCAGCACCTTGAACAGGGGGAGCAGCAACGTCATGGTCACCGACCACATGGCCAGAATGACGCCTATGAAGAAATACTTGGTGGCTACGAACACGGCAATGGCCACCATGATCACCAGACGGTAGCCGAAAGATGCCAATGAGTAGCCGACCAGCCAGCAGGCTTCCCCACGGGAGCGTGCCTGACTGGTGACGTCGCGTCGGCCCAGAAAATAGCGTTTCACCACGTAACCCAGCTGCTGGTTGGCGCGGTTGAACATGTTGGGTATTTCCAGGTAATCCGCAAGCACGTAATAGGCATCGAAGCGCAGCAGCGGGTTGCCGTTGAAGAGCAGCGTCGAGACCCCGGCAATGAGCATTACATTGAACGCCACCGCCCGCAGCAGGCCCGGCTCGGCCACTGCCCATACCAACATGGCCAGCGCTGCCAGAAACAGCTCCACCATGATGCCGGCAGCCCCTACCAACATGCGGCGCGACTTGTCCGGGCAGGCGGCCGCCGCACTGGCATCCACATAAGGCACCGGAAAGAAAACCAGCAACATCACGCCGATCTCATGCACTTCGCCGCCGGCGTCCTTGGTTGCCCAGGCGTGCCCCAGCTCGTGCAGCGCCTTGATCAGGGGGTAGATCAACGCCAGCATCAACAAATTGCCGATGCCGAATACCCGGTCGGCCAGGTTGGCGCTAAGGGATTGCCAATGCACGCCCGCCACTACCAGCGCCAACAGTAAAGTGCCCAGCCAGATGGCCCCGCCCAGCGGGCTGATGAAAGGGCGCACCAGCGGATAGCTGGCCGTGATGAAACGCTCGGGGTCGAGCAGCGGGATACGGATCCCCAGGGGCGAGCGAATCACTTGCAGCCATTTGCCGCGCTTCTGCTTCTCCTGGCGTCGCGACAGCTCATCGACATTGATGTCGCCATAGCCCGAAAGTACATTGGCCCCGTGCAGGCGGCCGATCAGTGCAATCAACTCCTGCTGAGTCGGCATGGCGTCACCCAGCGAGGCGCTGACCTGGTCCCAGATTTCACTCAGACTGCGTTTGCCATCCAACCGACCGATGATCTGATAGGCCTCGGGGGTGAAGCGGTGGACCTGACCGGTCAGGGTATCGTGCAGAACGTACCAGGGCTCACCGCGATATTCATGCCGATGCAGGTTGGCATGGTGGCGCAAGCGCAAGCGCAGGTCTGCCACACGGTGCCAGTGCTGACTGAATAACGGGCCGGCCATGTCTCAACCCCACCAGCGCCATAGCGTCAGGCGAAGCCAATCCATCAGCTCCCGTGTCCAGATGGATATCAACTTTCCCTCACCGGCGTCGATTCTACCCACCCCTTGAAGCCCCGGGCGCAGCGCACGCAGGGCCTCTCCGCCGGCATCGGAGCCTGCTCGTTCCAAGCGGGCCTCGACCACGAAACGCGTACTGCCATCGCCACTGCGGGTACGAGGCGTGATCCGCTCGATGACGAAGGGCAGACGCTCGCCGGTCATCGCCGCGAGTACCAGCTCGCCCCGCTGACCTACCTCTACGTCATCGATACGCCGCTCCGCTACTTCCAGTTCGAGCCGAAAATCGTCCAACGGCGACACCCGGAACAGTTCCTCGCCCGCCTCAACGGCCCCACCAAGGCGCTGGGTCAGGTCGCCACTGACCACCACACCGTCGAAGGGAGCCAACAGCGTGGAGCGCTCGAGCCTGGAATCGACCAGCGCCAGCCGGGCCTGGGCCTGATCGCGCTGTGCCGCCAGCACGTTGAGAGCGGCGCGATCGCCACGTGCCCGCATCTCCTGCTCCTGGCGTTCGAACTTGGCAAGCTCGCTCTGCCACTGCAAGCGTTCGAGCATCAGTTCGCGGGTATCCATGTTGGCCAGGGGCTGGCCTGCCTCCACGCGGTCGCCTGGACGCACCAAGGCAGCATCGATATAGCCACGAAACGGTGCCGTCATTACCCGCTGCTCACGGCTTTCCAGGGTGGCATCGGCTGCGATGCGATCTATCCCCGTGGCCAATGCGGAAAATGCCAACACACCGGCCAATGCCAGCCCCGTCAGTTTGTAACCCAGGTATCCCGACCCAAGCAGGCGACCCAACTGCTCGCCACCGGCCAGCACCACCTTCAGCGGCAATGGCCGGTCGTTGCGTCGCTTCTCGTCCAAAGCCCGTGCGCACAGCGCCAGCAAGCTTTCCAGCGCGGCGACCTCCTCGGCATCGAAGGGGGTATCACGCTCCAGGGTGACCGCGCCCAGAGGTTGCGCGCCATCCAGCAGCGGTATGCTGGCAATCGATGCCAGCCCCGTCATTTCACCCAAGGTGGCCTGAGCACGGATGACACCATGCTTCAGTTCCGGCACTTCGGGGGCCGGCCAGACGGCGCTGCTGCACTGATCGAGCGCCTCGTCCATGGCGGTTTCGGTTGCGCGTATGCGGTTCATCTTGCGATTGAACTGGGCGCTGTGGGAGATCTGTTCCACTCGCGTGCGCATTCCACGGCGCCACCCCAGGCTGACCCGCTCCGCTTCGAAATGGCTGGCCAGACGCGAAACGAGCTGCATACCGGCCGAAGAGAAACGGGGTTCGGCAAGCACCGCCGCGAGCAAGGAAAGATGCTGGGAGAGTCGCTCCTGACGCTGCCCGCCTGAACGGAATTCACGTTGAAGTGCGTCACGCTCCAGCGTTGCAACCCCATCCTCCAGGCGTTGCATGAGCGGCGGAAGAGCCGCCTGAATCGCCGCATTCTTTCCCTGCACGCCGAGCGGCAGGGCAATGCGCAAGGCCACCGCGCCCAGCAAGGCACTGCCAGACGGTTCGCCAGTGAGGGTCGTCAGGTCGCGCACGGGATAACCGATTGCCAGGCTCGTTTCGTCGAGCTGGCTGACCAGCCCACGGCCCGCCTCGCGCACCTCATCGGTGAGTGACAGCAGGGCCGTACCATCGGCCTGGCTCGGCCACAAGGCAACGGGCTGCCACTGCTCACCCTGACGCCACAGCACGATCCCCTGCGTTACGCTGGCTCCTTCGGGCCGCGGGGCCTGCTCGCAGTGCCGGACCAGCCAGCCCTGAACGCCCTGAATCTGCTGTTGCCAGGCCTGGATGGCCAGCGTTCCGCTATCGCCTAGCTGCATCAATCCTCGCTACGTACCGGACGGTACAGTCTGGCGCCGTGATAACAGGTCAGGAACGGTTGCCCATCGTCACCGATACCGAACGACAGGTTGCCCATGTTCTCGTCACCGTGGGCTGCAATCCAATCTGCGATATCGCCGCGCGCCGTGCTGCTCCATTCGCGCACCAGCCCCATCGCCAGCCCGGCTATCGATCCCAGCGGAAGCTGCGCCTGATGAAGATGAAGATTGAGCGAGCTTCGCAGGGTCGCTTGGTCGCCCTGACGCTCCTCGATACGAACCGTCAGCGGAGGCCAGGGAGCCTGGCGCAAGGCAAAGCTGACTTTAAGCTGCTCGATCACATCGGTGAGACTCATTGGCATCAAGGCAAGCTGCGCATCGATTGCCTGACAGGCTTGCGTCGCGGTCGGCAACAGCACGTAATCGGAAACTGCCGCCGCCTCGCCGGTCTGCCATTTCCAGGCACGGTAAAGCACATGGCGAAGCTCCGGTGACGGCGCTGCCGGCTGTTGCGCTTCCCAATAGGCCTTGCAACGACCGTCTTCCTCGCCAAGGTGAAGATAGTGCGGCATCTCCCCGGCGCTGGGCCGCAGCCCATCAAGGAAATCAACGGCATCTGCCGGCTGCATCCCCAACGCTTGCAGCAGCGAGGGCAAGCTCTGGGCCAGCGCCTCGGGTCCACAGGCCGCGATGGGCAGGCTGAACAGGAAGCGCTGTCTGGACCACTGCCCCGGACGGCACTTGGCCGAGCGCTCCATGCTGAAGGGCAGCTTGCGTTCAGTGAAGAAAGCCCGGATGCACTCGGCAGGCTCGCCCCCCACCAGAGGGGGCCGCTTGCTCTTGGACTCTGTGCTATTCATGCCTTATCGCTATCGTCATCGGCCAGGGACATAAGCTGCTGCCAGGTAGCGGCAGCCTGCTCACGGCGCAGGGCATCCATACGCGCGGGCTCGACACCCACGCCCTTGCGGGCGATCCCCCAGCCGCCGGCACCGGCCAGGGCTCCGACCAGGCCTGCGACCTCCAGACCCACCTCCTCTTCTTCACCGCCATCCTGGATGTCACCGGGCGATGAAGCTTCTTCCGGCATTTCGCTCTGGGGCATGGATTCCTCCACCGGCAACTCCAGCGGCTCGGCTTCGAGCATCTCGTCCTGCTGTTGCGCTGCAGCCTCATCAGCGTCCTCTTGCGCTGGCCCCTGCGGCGCGGGCGACGTATCACCGACACTGCCGGCCACTGCAGAGGCAACACTGGAACGCAAACCTGCACTGCCCGATCCCTGCTGTCGTTCGACCCACTCATCGATCAGTGCACGCAGCCCCTCCATGCCGCGAGCCTGGAAGCCGGGCTGGCCTTGGCGAGCGAAGATGTTGCCGTTACCCAGCAGCCCCTGGGGCGTCATGTCCAGCCACCCCATGACGTCCATGCCCGCCTCGCTGCGGTCCTCTTCGTAAAGGTTCTGCTGAGCCTGGCGGATCAAGTCCAGACGCCCTTGAGCCAGAGTCACGATGGAGGTGATCTGCTCGGCCTCGTTGGCGCCGCTCAGGGCAATACGAATCCGCGCATATTCCCCGATCATGGTGTCGAGTCCGAAGTTGCCGTCGAAGCCATCGTTACCGGCACCGCCGATGGCAATATTCCGACCCGAACCGGTAATGAGGACATCGTTACCGCCCTCGAAGTGATTGATGGTCTCTACCGTTATCATGGCCGAGGTACGGGTCACACGGCCGAAGTCGCCGAACAGGATGTCGTTGCCCGGGCCGCCGTTGAGGTAGTCGTCGCCCTTGCCGCCGAACATGATGTCGCGATCGGAGCCACCGTAAAGACGGTTGTTCCCACCCAGGTCGGTCCTGCCCGTCTCGGCGATGGTATAGCGCCCGCTGGCATCGCTCAGGATAACGCCCACATCACCGATGATGACGGTTTCACCTGCTTCGTTGGTGACATGATCGTTGCCGACACCGGCGATCACTTGGTCGTTGCCGGTACCGACGTGGATCACATCGTTGCCACCGGTCGACGCTCGGGTGTCCAGGCTCTCTACGCGCTGTCGAATACCATCGCGGGCCAGTATTCGACCGTTGTCACCGAGTACCACGTTGTCACCCGAAGTAACCGTGATCTCGTCGTTGCCGTAGCCACCGATGATCCAGTCGTTGCCTGCCCCACTGGTAATGGTGTCATGGCCGCCATGAGAGAAATGCAGCGAAGTGAAGGATAGAATCGCGCCATTTACATCGAACAACGCCTCGGCGTGGTCGCCGGCCAACAGATCGTGGCCATCCCCACTGCGAATGAGGTTGTTACCATCGCCACCTATCACCAGGTTGCCGCCGTTGCCGACGGTCACCTTGTCGTTACCTCCCAGGCCTGGGTTGGTGGATGTCGCCCGTGTGAGGAAGCCTGCCGCATTCCACGTCAACTCGCCCAAGTCGGCCAGTACGACGGCTCTTTGGTCTCCGGTCTTGACTGTATCGTTACCGGCACCGGCGATGATGGCGCTGAATCCGGCATTGATCTCAATACGGTCGTTGCCCCCAACATGCGGAGCAAGGCTGATCAGGCTGCGCAGAACCCCGCTTTCATCCCAACGAGCGCGGCCGTTGTCGCCAATGACGACATGCTCGCTGCTGAAATGAGCCTCGCTGATCGTCAGTGTGTCGTTTCCTGCACCGCCGATGAATACTACGTTTCCGGCATTGACCGCGAAGGTATCGTCGCCACCTACAGCATGGGCCAGGCTCTTCGCCTCGACGAGGGTACCCAG
>NZ_JBYCKL010000111.1:0-61511 GCF_057473365.1 Halomonas sp. TH-94 | reverse complement strand
TACAACCGATGCTGCGCAACATGTCGCGGCTCGGTATCCAGGGAAGACTGCGCATCGTCGATATCAATCAGTTCCTCAATCGGTTGCGCAACTTCGATTTCGATATCGTGGTAGGTCAGTTTCCGCAATCCAACAATCCAGGCAACGAGCAGCGCGAATACTGGACCAGTGAATTCGCCCACGCGCCCCAGAGCCGCAACCTGATGGGGCTCGAAAGTGCGGCGGTCGACGATCTGGTGGAGCGGCTCATACGGGCCGACAGCCGCGAGGAGCTCAATACCGTTACGCGGGCGCTGGACCGGGTGCTTCTATGGAGCTTCATCACCATTCCCCAGTACCATTCCGGCGAAACGCGCATCGCCGTCTGGGACAAGTTCGGTTATCCCGAGCCGTTCCCCACCTACGGGTTCGATCTCTCGGCCTGGTGGGTCGATACCGATCGTGAAGCCGAGATCAACCGGCGCCTGCGGCGTCGCTAGGCTGACCATTGACAACCGACAAGGATGATCTGACGTGAGCCGCTACATCCTGCGCCGTCTGCTGCTGATGATACCGACGCTGATCGGTATCATGCTGCTAAATTTCATCATCGTTCAGGCCGCCCCGGGCGGCCCGATCGACCAGATGCTGGCCCGCTTCGAGGGCATGGACGCCATGGCCAGCACGCGTCTCGATGCCGGTGGTGGCGACGTGCTGGTACAGGACGAATCACGTGGCGCTCGTGGGGTCGACCCACGTTTCATCGAACAACTCGAACAGCAGTTCGGCTTCGACAAGCCGGCGCATATACGTTTCCTGACGATGATGCGCGACTACGCCACCTTCGATTTCGGCAACAGCTTCTTCCGGGATCGACCGGTGGTGGAACTGATGATCGAGCGCCTGCCGGTATCGATCTCGTTGGGCCTGTGGACCACGCTGCTGGTCTACCTCATCTCGATCCCGCTCGGCATACGCAAGGCGCTCCACCATGGCTCGCGATTCGACGTATGGACCTCGGGGCTGGTGATCGTCGGCTACGCCATCCCCGGGTTCCTGTTTGCCATCCTGTTGATCGTGCTGTTCGCCGGCGGCAGCTACTGGGACCTCTTTCCGCTACGCGGCCTGACCTCGCCCGACTTCGACGAACTCACCGCCTGGGGCAAGATCAAGGACTATTTCTGGCATATCACACTACCGGTGACGGCGCTGACCATCGGCAGCTTCGCCACCTTGACCATGCTGACCAAGAACAGCTTTCTCGACGAGATTCACAAGCAGTACGTGCTGACGGCACGAGCCAAGGGTGCGAGCGACAGCCGCACGCTTTACGGGCACGTGTTCCGCAATGCCATGCTGATCATCATCGCCGGGCTGCCAGGAGCGCTGGTGACGATTTTCTTCACCGGCTCGCTGCTGATCGAGGTGATCTTCTCGCTCGAGGGGCTCGGCCTGCTCGGTTTCGAAGCGGTGATGCAGCGCGACTACCCGGTGATCTTCGGCACGCTGTTCCTCTACACCCTGATAGGGCTGGTGCTTAAACTCATCTCGGACCTCACTTACGTCTGGGTGGATCCGCGCATTGATTTCGAGACAAGGGAGTCCTGAGCCAATGGCTACTGCCTTCACTTCCAGACTCTCACCCATTGCACGGCGTCGTATCGACGTCTTTCGCCAGAATCGCCGTGCCCGGATCTCGCTGTGGATCTTTCTCGCCCTGTTCGTGGTGAGCCTCACGGCCGAGCTGATCGCCAATGACAAGCCAATCGTCATGAACTACGACGGCCAGTGGTACGTGCCGCTGCTGGTCGACTATCCCGAGACGGAGTTCGGCGGCTTCTTACCCACTCGAACCGACTATCACGACCCATTCATTCAGCAGCAGATCGAGGAGAATGGCTGGGCGATCTGGCCATTGATTCCCTTCTCCTACCAGACACTGGACATGCAGATGATGCGGCCGTCGCCCTCTCCACCCGACTCACGGCACTGGCTGGGTACCGACGACCAGGGACGCGACGTTCTGGCCCGGGTCATCTACGGCTTCCGGCTTTCGGTGTTCTTTGCCCTGGTGCTGACCGCCGGCTCCCTGGTGATGGGAGTGATCATCGGCGGGATACAGGGTTACTTCGGTGGCAAGACCGACCTGATCGGTCAGCGGCTGACCGAGATCTGGTCGGGCCTGCCGGTGCTGTTCCTGCTGATCATTCTGGCCAGTCTGGTGCAGCCCGGTTTCTGGTGGTTGCTGGGCATCATGCTGCTGTTTTCCTGGCTTGGTCTGGTGGATGTCGTACGCGCCGAGTTCCTGCGCGCGCGCAACCTCGAGTACGTTCGGGCGGCAAAGGCGATGGGGCTGCCTTCACGCTTGATCATGTGGCGTCATGTGTTGCCCAACGCCATGGTGGCCACCCTGACGTTCGTGCCGTTTCTCTTCACCGGTGCCATCACGACCCTGACGGCGCTCGACTTTCTCGGCTTCGGCTTGCCACCGGGCTCGCCATCGCTGGGCGAGCTGGTGGCACAGGGCAAGAACAACCTGCAAGCCCCCTGGCTCGGCATCACCGCCTTCGTCAGTCTGTCGCTGATGCTGTCCCTGCTGGTGTTCATCGGTGAAGGCCTGCGTGACGCCTTCGACCCCCGCCACATCAGGTTCGCACCAAGTGCCACCCCGTTGACCAGGACCCAACCCAATGCCTGAAGCTCGTCCCTTGCTGCGTCTCGACAAGCTATCCATTGCCTTCGACGGCAAGCCGGTGCTCAGAGAGCTGACGTTGGAGGTTCACCGTGGCGAGACCCTGGCCCTGGTAGGGGAGTCGGGCTCGGGCAAATCCATCTCTGCCCTCGGCGCCATGAATCTGCTGCCCGAAAACGCCCAAGTCAGCGGCGGTCGCTGGCTGGGGGACACCGACCTTGCCGCGCTGAAGAAACGTCAGTGGCAAGGGCTTCGCGGCAGACGTGTCGGCTTCGTGTTTCAGGAGCCAATGACGTCACTCAATCCGCTGCACACGGTGGCCAAGCAAATCGGTGAAACGTTGCGCCTGCATCAAGGTCTCTCGGGCCGAGCGGCACGCGAGCGAACGCGCAAGCTGCTGGAGCAGGTCAAGCTGCCACGACCCGATGAACTGCTCGATGCCTGGCCTCATCAGCTGTCTGGGGGACAACGGCAGCGCGTCATGATTGCCATGGCCATCGCCAACGACCCCGAGCTGCTGATTGCCGACGAGCCGACCACGGCACTCGATGTCACGGTACAGCAAGAGATTCTGGCGCTGCTTGCCGAGCTGCGCGATCGTCATGGCATGGGCATGCTTTTCATTACCCACGATCTGAACCTGGTAAAACGTCACGCGGACCGAGTCTGCGTGCTGTATGACGGCACGGAGCAGGAAACGGGGCCTGTTCGCGACGTCTTCACATCGCCGGCCAGCAGCTATACGCGTACGTTGCTGGATGCCGAGCCTACCGGCCGCCCTGCCCCTGTGGCGTCGACAGAGCGCCTGCTCGACGCACGCGGCGTTGCGGTCAGCTTTCAGCGCCCGAAGCGGTTGTTTGCCAAACGTCCGCCCGCTTTCGAGGCGGTGAGACCGATCGATCTTCATCTGGCCCCGGGCGAGACACTCGGCATCGTCGGGGAGTCCGGCTCGGGCAAGACCACGCTGGCCATGGCACTGCTGCGCCTGGTCGAGAGCCGCGGCGAGATCGAGCTCGATGGTGAACGTCTGGATCTTCTAACCGGCAATGCGCTGCGCAAGCGGCGGCGGCGTATCCAGGTGGTGTTCCAGGACCCCTATGGCTCGCTGTCACCGAGAATGCCGGTATCCGATATCATCAGCGAGGGTCTGCGCTTCCACTACCCGGAGCTACCCGAAGAGGAAGTACTCGCGCGTGTACGGGCAGCGATCCAGGAAGTCGGCCTTCCGAGCGACTGTGCCTCACGGTATCCGCATGAATTCTCGGGCGGCCAGCGGCAGCGCATTGCCGTGGCGCGGGCACTGATCCTCGAACCGGCCCTCGTGGTGCTCGACGAGCCCACCTCGGCACTGGATCGCACCGTGCAGAAACAACTCGTCGAGCTGTTACGCGACTTGCAAGTGCGACGCGGCCTGAGCTTCCTCTTCATCAGTCATGACCTTGCAGTCGTGCGTGCTATGGCCCACCGGGTGCTGGTCCTCAAGGATGGGGAGTTGGTTGAACAGGGAGAGTGCCTGGCACTGCTGGCAGATCCTGCTAGCGACTATACTCGCGCTCTGGTCAAAGCGGCCGGCTTGGCGCCACAGGCCTAAGTGACTGACGATTCCGGCCAGGCTTTCTCGATTACGACAGCAATGGTAGATAACGGTATAAGTAATCGCATGCTTCGTTGAACCCAGCTGTTAGGAAGTCATGAGATAATGAGCTTCCACTGCCAGGAATCGCCGCCATGTGTCGCCTTGCCTTGCTGCCGTGGCCAATCGCAGCACTGCTGAGCCTGGTGCTGCTCATGCTTCCCCCTGTCACCATCGCCTCGGTGCCCCCGCTGGACCTCGATACGGGGTGGGAGTACCGCTGGGGAGACTCGCCCTTCCTGGCGGATGGCACACCTGAATGGCTTGTCGAACCGGCCACCGAAGGCGTTTGGCAAGCCATCGATTTTCCCTCCAATCCTCCGGGACGCAACGGTATGCGTCATGCCTGGTTCAGGATCACTCTACCGCCCGGCGAATGGCGCGACCCGGTGCTGTACATCTACAGTATCGATTTGATCGCCCAAGCCTATCTGGACGATACGCAGATCTACCAGTACGGCAGCTTCGATGAGCGCGGCGAAGGGGCCTTCATCGGTTGGCCGTGGCACATGATCAGCCTGCCTGAGGATTTTGCCGGCCGCCAACTCACCTTCCGCGTCTATTCCAACTACACAGATATCGGCCTGTGGGGTGAAGTACGCCTGATGGACCGTCCCGAGCTGCTCGGGATGATTCTCAAGCGCTCCGCTGCCGACCTGGCGATAAGCGCGTTCTGTCTGCTGCTTGCCCTGCTTGCGCTCGGCTTCGCCCTGGTGCAACAGCGTCGGCGTACCTTCATCGGCATCGCTCTGTTTTCCAGCGCCTCTGGGATCATGATCCTGGCGGAGACCCAGGCCAGCCAGCTGCTGCTTTTCAAACCACTGGTGTGGGACTATCTGGCTGCGGCCAGCTACTATGCCCTCCCCGTAGGGATAGGGGTGTTATTGGAGACCTGGTTCACAGGCAGGAAGAAACGCTGGATAAAGCGTCTCTGGCACTTCCATCTAGGTTACCTGGTGCTGGCAATCGGCCTTGCGCTTGGCGGTGCCGTCAACCTTTCCAGCACCTTCCCCGTCTACGATGCGTTGCTTGCCTTCAGCCTCCCCGCGCTGTTCGCTTTACTGGTCGCCAATCTGGCCCAGCTCGGCGGCGAGCAGCGACTTGTCATCGCTGCCTATGGCTTGTTCGGCTTGTTGCTGCTGTTCGACATGGCAGTTGCCCATGGTCTGCTCCCGTGGCGGCGCATCCCCGTCAGCCTGGGTGCACTTGGCTTCAGTCTCGTCATCGTAGCCATTTCTCTACGCCACTACGCCCGCACGCAGCGCGAACTGATCGAGCTGAACTCACGACTGGAGAAACAGGTGGCGGAGCGTACCCATGAGCTACAGCAGATGGTCGAACGATTCCGCACCTTTTCCTATCAGGACACATTGACGGGACTCAAGAACCGGCGCTTCTTCGATGAAATTCTCACCCACGAGGCGGCCATTGCCCGGCGAGGATCGACACTGACCCTGGCAATGCTCGATATCGATCACTTCAAGCAGTTCAACGACCAGTACGGCCATGAAGCCGGCGACGCGGTGCTGATCGCCACGGCGCAGCTGATTACCGAGCATTTTCGCGAAACGGATGTGATCTGCAGGCTGGGGGGCGAGGAGTTCGTCGTTCTCATGCCTTCAGCATCGGAGGTGGAGGCCAAGGTGGCCGTCGAGCGGCTGCTGGATTCCCTTCGCAGGCAACGTTTCCGGCATGGCGACAATGCTCTCGGTCGCGTTACTCTCTCCTGCGGTATTGCCAGTTACCCGCGCCACACCGACGACCCTTTGGAATTGCTCCGCCTGGCAGACATGGCGCTCTATCATGCCAAGCACTTCGGACGCGACCGCAGTGAAACCTACACGTCCGCCAGCTGATCAGCTGAAAGCAGCCACCTCGTCTACGCTCAGCTCGCGCCACTCACCTAGGGCCAGAGTGCCCAGCGACAGTGGACCGATAGACTCCCGGTGCAGCGCAGTGACGTGATTGCCGATGGCGGCGAACATGCGCTTCACCTGATGATAGCGCCCCTCATAAAGGGTCAGCTCTGCGTCATGTGAGCCGTGCATGACGAGCTCCGCCGGTAACGTCGGCTTTTCCTCGCCTTCGAGCATGAAGCCTTCTGCAAAGCGGCTCACTGCTTCCGCCAACGCCTCACCCTGTAGCGCCTCGGCCAGCGTTGCCCGGTATACCTTGGCGCAGCGCTTGCGTGGCGAGGTGACGCGATGCGCCCACTGTCCGTCATCCGTCAGCAGTACCAGGCCCGTAGTATCCACATCGAGCCGCCCTACTGGCTGCAGACGCTCGGCCTTGGGCAGGTCGACGAGATCCACGGCACGGGGATACAACCCTCGGCGCGCAGTGCATTCGACGTCCGCAGGCTTGTGGAGCATCACGTAGCGCAGCCCCACAAGGGCCAGGGGTTGCCCTGCCCATTCAACGCGATCGTCGCTGGCGATGTGAGTGGCGGACTGCTTTACCACCGCTCCGTTGACCGTGACCTCTCCACGATGCATTGCCTTCTTGGCCAGGCTTCGCGTCAGCTCGGTAGTTTCCGCAAGGAATCGATCCAGCCGCATCAGAACCCGACTCCATCGGCCAGCGAAAAGTGATCGGCGTCGCGCCATGCAGGAAACTTCTCGCGAAACGCTTCCAGCTCGGCCTTGGAGAGAGTGGCGGTCTTGATGAAGACGCTATCTCGCGGCTCGTCGATAAGCGCCTCACCCTTGAAGTCCACGAGCATGGAGTCGCCGGCATAGTGCATGCCGTTGGCATCCTGCCCTACCCGGTTGACCCCGATCACCGGGCACAGGTTTTCGATGGCACGGGCCTGTAGCAGAATGCGCCAGGGATGCCGTCGCGGCGCCGGCCAGTTGGCTACGCACAGCAGCGCATCGTACTCGAAGTGCTCTCCTGGCGCGGGACTCTGGCGAAGCCAGACGGGGAAGCGCAGGTCGTAGCAGACGCTGAGCAGAATACGAAACCCCTTGAGCGTGACGATGACCCGGTCGTGGCCCATCGAATAGCGTTCGTGCTCACCGGCCATGCGAAACAGGTGGCGCTTGTCGTAGGTGACCCGGCTGCCGTCCGGCCGCGCCCACACCAGACGGTTGTAGTAGTTGCCGTCTTCGACGATGGCCACGCTGCCGGTCACGACGCAGTTGCGCTTGACCGCCTGCTCGCTCAGCCATGCGACGGCACGGCTCTGCTCCATTGGCTCGGCCATCGCGCGTGAATTCATGGTGAAGCCGGTGGAGAACATCTCCGGCAACACGATCAGGTCGGTCTCCTCTCCGCCAAGTCCACCGAGCTGCTCTTCGAGCAAGCGGCAGTTGGCTTCGGGCTCTTCCCAACGCAGATCGCACTGCACCAGGGTCGTACGTAAATCGCTCATGCTGGCTCCCCTTGCCACGTCTCACCCGTGTTCAGTCTAGTGCCTCCAGCCTACCCCAGGCGAACGGCGTCGTCAGCCTGATGAATCCTTGCGCTACCGATGGGAATGATCGTGGTGATGCCAAGAATAGCCTGCTAAGTTATACCTTTCCGACATCGAGACCCCTGCATGGCCCTTTCCCCATCGAGCGATCGCGAAGCCACCCGCGGCGTCGGCTTCGGCCTGACCGCCTATATCATGTGGGGCTGCTTTCCACTCTTCTTCGCCCTGTTCGACGGCATACCCGCTTTCGAGGTGCTGATTCATCGCATCATCTGGTCATGCCTGTTCCTGGTCGGCCTGGTGACGCTACTGAAGCGCTGGGGACCGATTCGCAAGGCTCTGGCCGAGCCCCGACGCTTGGGCCGAGTGCTGGGCTGCGCCTTGTTGATCGCCATCAACTGGGGCCTTTACATCTACGCCGTCGAGACTCGACAGGTGTTCCAGGCCAGCCTTGGCTATTTCCTTACCCCTCTGGTCAATGTGGCGCTCGGCATGCTGGTCCTGCGCGAGGCCATGGCCGGCCTTCAGCGCTTGGCCGTGCTGCTGGCAGGTGCGGCCATTGCCATCCAGCTCGTGCTGTTGGGGGAACTGCCATGGATCAGCCTGACGCTGGCGCTCTCCTTCGGCACCTATGGCCTGTTGCGCAAGCAGGTACCGTTGGATGGGCTCTCGGGGCTTTTCGTGGAGACGCTGCTGTTGCTCCCGCTGGGGCTGATGGCGCTGGCCTGGCTCAGTGCCTCGGGCCTCTCGCACTTCCTCGACGGTCAGCGCATAACGCTTCTGCTGATGGCCAGCGGTGTGATTACCGCGCTGCCGCTGCTGGCCTTCGCCGGTGCCGCCCGTCGGCTACGCCTCACCACCCTGGGCTTTTTGATGTACCTGAACCCGACGATTCAATTCTTCATCGCCTTGTTGGTGTTTCGTGAGACGCTATCCCTGGTGCAGCTTGCAACCTTCATCCTGATCTGGGCCAGTCTCGCTCTCTACTCCTGGTCGGCATGGAACGGACGGTCACGTTCTCCACTGGCACCGGCAGGTGCTGGCGGTACGAGCGAGAGAGCTTGACGCAATGCTGCGAGAGTCGGACATCGAGCCGCCTCGTATCGTGCTCATCGGCGCCGGTCACGCCCACCTTCATCTGGTACGGCATATCGGCAGCCTGGCCGAGGCCAAGGTCACCCTCGTCGATCCCGGGAGTTTCTGGTACTCCGGCATGGCGTCCGGCGTGCTTGGCGGGAGCCATGACAGCAGCGAGGATCGCATCGACCCCAAGCGGCTAGCCCGGCACCATGGGATCGATCATGTGCGGGGGCGCCTGGTCCGGCTCGACCGCACCCAGCGTCTGGTCTGCCTGGCGGACGGCCGCTCGCTGCCTTACGGCCTGGTCTCGCTCAACCTTGGCTCCTATGCACCGACGCTCACCCCCCTTGCGGAAGGACCGAGGGCCTGGGCCGTCAAGCCGATTCAGCAACTGGTGGCGTTGCGACACTGCCTGGAAACGGCCTACAGGCGTGGCGAATGCCCAGCACTGGTCGTCGTAGGGGGTGGCGCCAGCGGCGTGGAGCTGGCCTGCAATCTGCGTGCGCTTGCCGAGAAACACGCGGCAAGAACGTCGATCACCCTGGTCACCCGGGGAAATACGCTGCTCGATGGGGCGCCCCAAGGAGCGCGGCACTGGATTGCCGGTCATTTACATCGACTCGACATCCAGGTGCGCTGCGGCATGCGGGCCGTTTCGTATCACCGACAAGGATTGATGATTGCCGCGCAACCTGTCGCCCGGGGTCAGGAGAACCTTGAGCTGATCGAATGCCAGCACGTGGTGCATGCCAGCGGCCTGGCTCCGCCGCCGGTACTGGAGCACCTCGGGGTGAAGCTCATTGCCGGGCGGGGAGTCGCGATCGGCGACACGCTGCAGAGCGTCGACGATCAAGACATTTTTGCAGCCGGGGACTGTGCAGCGCTGGTCGATCACCCCCTGCCCCGGCTCGGCGTCTATGGGGTTCGCCAGGCGCCGGTGCTGCTGGCAAATCTTGCGGCCCGCCTAAAGGGGCAGGGGTTGCATCGTTACACGCCCCAGGTCAGCGCGCTGACCATTCTCGATCTGGGACAAGGGAACGGCCTGGCGATCCGCGGCCGTTTATGGTGGGCCGGGAGGCTCAGCCTGCTGTGGAAGCGCCGGCTGGATGAGCGCTTCATGCAGCGTTACCGGCGCTGACATCCATCCCCCGACGCCACGGCTGTATCAGGCCGTTTCCGGCTTGTAGCCGACGCGGAACCCACCCCAGTGCTTACCCGCCACGTAGATCGGCACCGAAAGATCGTGCATGACTTCTCCGGTGTCGCGTTTGTAGGTCTGCAGCAGCAGCACTTCTTCGTGCGTACCGCAGCGCTGCCCGGTGGTGTCCTCGTAGATCCTGCGGTTACGGCAGAACTTGAGGTCGTGGTCGTAATCCCCGGTAGGCGGCTGACTGGTCTTGGCGTTATGGGTCGGGATATAGCCGCGGCGATCGATACCGATGGCGTAGGCAACGCCCAGCCGCTCGAGCAAAGGCTCCTGAACGGGCGGGAAGTGCTCGTCGGTGTAATGGACGAAGTCAGTCTCGTATTGCCTGGGGTTGGTGCCCGGTATCGGGATATAGTTGGCATGGAAGAGAGTCTGCTCGTCGAGTTCGCCACGACTTATCGCTGACTCGAGCAGCTTGCCGAGCTGTGCCGCCGCCTCCCGGGCCGCTTCGAACACCTGCTGGTGACGCCCCTCCAGCCGCTGTTGAGCCAGGGCAGCATCGACCCCTTCGGCCCCGGCCATCAGCGCTCGCGCCTGACTGGCCAGGCCGTGCATGTCGCGATTGCCTTGCTCGGCATCCTCTTCCAGAGTGGCTAGTGTTCCGGCCACACGCTGTGAATGCTGATTGGTGTCTTCCATGGCCTCGGCGATGGAGCGAATCTCGCCTTCCACCTGATCGAAATGGCCGGTCATCTCGGTGAGCTGCTCACCCACCTTGCCCATCTCCTGGGCTCGGTCGCCGACGCGCTGCATCAGATGCCCGATGGTGTCGACCACTCGATGGCTGCTGTCCCCGATATCCGCCACCAGTGCCTCGACGTTGCGCGTGGCATCGGCGGTTCGACCGGCGAGCTGTCGCACCTCGCCGGCCACGACGGCGAAGCCTCGGCCGTGCTCACCGGCCCGGGCAGCCTCGATGGAGGCGTTCAACGAGAGCAGATTGGTCTGCTCGGCAATCTCCTCGATCAAGGAGGTCACGTGGCGCACGCTATCGGCCTTCTGGCTCAACACATTGAGCAGCTCGAGCGCTTCTTCGGAACGTTCGGCAAGGGCCTGCATCTCCTCGATCACCTGCCCAAGGGATTCCCGACTGACATGGCTGGCATCTCGCGACCGACTGGCCAGTGTGGCTACGTTGGCTGCGCTCGCGGCGACCTGCTGAATGGCCGAAGTGATGGCGGCCATGCTCGAGGAAGCTTCACGAACCGTCTGTTCCTGGCGCTCCAGGCGCTGATCCATGCGATCGGCATGATGGGAGACTTCGGCAGAGGCGATGGCCGTGGTACTGGCCTGGTGAATCAAGCCATGTGCCATACGGCGCAATGAGAGGTAATCCCGGGTAATGGGCAATAGGGTGCGGCTCTCTTCGGCAAGCGCTTCCGCACCGGCTCGATATACCGCAACGGTCCCACTCAACGCCATCAATATGCCCGCCAACAGGCCCAGCCCCAAGCCAGACCAGGCCTCCCAGCCGGCACCGCCAAGGCCGACGAGAAAGAATCCGCCGGCAAGCGCAAGCACGGCCAGCAGAAGCATCAGAATCCGCATGACGTCTCGTCTCTTTGTTATTGGATGTCATAAGAGATTATCGCCATGTAAGTGGTATTGGCATCACCACTTTGGCCTGAGAGACGAAAGGACGACTCAAGTAGTGCAGGGATAGGCCGATAATCGCTCTTCGAGGTCGTTTCGGCTTTCCCAAGCAAGGGCCACCCCGATGGAGTGGCCCGGTGTGTCAGGCCTGACTGGCGGCCAGCGCCTGTTCCAGATCGGCAATGATGTCATCGATATGCTCGATACCGATGGACAGGCGCACCATGTCGGGCGAGACGCCGGCGGCGACCAGCTCGTCATCGTTGAGCTGCCTGTGTGTGGTCGAGGCAGGAATCGATGAACAGGTCTTGGCATCGCCGATGTTGACCAACCGCAGAATCATGCCCAAGGCATCGTAGAAGCGCGCCCCCGCCTCTCGCCCGCCCTGAATGCCGAAGCTGAGAATGCCCGAGGCGTGTCCGCTCATGTAGCGCTGAGCCAGTTCATGATCCTTGTGGCTGGGCAAGCCGGCATATTGAACCCAATTGACCGCCGGGTGCTTGTCGAGATACTCCGCCACCTGACGTGCATTGGCACATATCCGCTCGATGCGCAGCGACAGGGTTTCGAGTCCCTGGAGCAGGTTCCATGCAGCCTGCGCAGAGAGTGCCGCCCCTATGTTGCGCAACGGCACCACCCGAGCGCGGGCAATGAAGGCCGCCTCGCCCACGTCGCGGGTATAGCTGACCCCGTGGTAGGAGACGTCCGGTTCGTTGAGCAGCGGAAAGCGCTGCGGATGGTCGGCCCAGGGGAACTTGCCCGAATCGACGATGACACCGCCCACGGTGGTGCCGTGACCGCCGATGTACTTGGTCGCGGAGTGAATGACGATATCGGCCCCGTGTTCGATGGGCCGCCACAGGAAAGGGGTCGGCACGGTATTGTCGACGATCACCGGCACGCCATGGCGATGAGCGACCTCGGCCAGCCGGGCCATGTCGACCACGCTACCGGAAGGATTGCCGACGCTTTCGCAGAACACCGCCTTGGTGCGCGCATCGATCAGCGACTCGATGCCGGTAAGATCGTCCTTGTTGGCAAAGCGCACCTCGATCCCCTGCCGCGGCAAGGTATGCGCGAACAGGTTATAGGTGCCGCCGTAGAGCTCGCTGATCGAGACGATGTTGTCGCCGGCCTCGGCTATCGTCTGAATCGCGTAGGTGATCGCCGCCATGCCGGAGGCGACCGCCAAGCCGGCGATGCCACCCTCCAGTGCGGCGATACGCTGCTCCAGCACCGCGCAGGTAGGGTTCATGATGCGCGAGTAGATGTTGCCCTCGACCTTGAGGTCGAACAGATCGGCCGCATGCTGGGCACTGTCGAAGGCGAACGAGGTGGTCTGGTGTATCGGCACCGCCACGGCGTGCTGATCGTCTGGCGAGTAACCGTGGTGCAGGGCGATGGTTTCGGGCTTCATGGCGTGTCCTGGTTGCGCGAGCGTTATGGGTCTTGTTGCGAACTTGGATATTCAGCGATGCTAACCAAGACTGAACCCTGGTACCAATATCGTTTAGTCTGGTGCCCTCCACCCCAGAAAAAGAGACGGGGATGCTCAAACGCTATCTGCCGATCCTGACCTGGCTGCCACACTACAACCGTCGGCTGGGGGCAGCCGATCTGCTGGCTGGAACGATCGTCACCGTCATGGTCATACCCCAGTCGCTGGCCTACGCCGTGCTGGCGGGCCTGCCCGCCGTGGTCGGCCTTTACGCCAGCCTGTTGCCGGCTCTGGCCTATGTCCTGCTGGGCACCAGCCGAACGCTGGCAGTGGGGCCGGTGGCGATAGTTGCCCTGATGACCGGGGCAGCCCTTTCCGGAGTTGCCACGCCAGGCACGCCCGACTATCTGCAGGCGGCGCTGGTCCTTTCGCTGCTCTCGGGCGTGATGCTGCTGCTGATGGGGCTGCTGCGCATGGGTTTCGTGGCCAACTTTCTCAGCCACCCGGTAATCGCAGGCTTTCTCGCAGCTTCGGGCATCCTCATTGCCGCGAGTCAGATCGGCCATTTGATCGGTATCGAGCTCACCGCACAGCAACTCTTGCCAAGGCTGGTGGAACTCGCCCAGGGTCTATCCACGCTGCATCTGCCGACGCTGGCCATCGGCGTTGGAAGCCTGACGTTTCTGCTGCTCATGCGTCAGTACGGTCGCATCACCCTGCGCCGCATCGGCCTTTCCCAGCCTCTGGCCGACCTGCTCACTCGCGCAGGCCCCGTTTTCGCCGTGCTCGTCACCACGCTTGCGACCTGGCACTTCCGGCTCGCCGAAGCGGGGGTCGCCGTGATTGGCGACATTCCTCAGGGCCTGCCACCGCTAAGCCTTCCCGGATTCGACCTCATCCTGTGGCAGGCGCTGCTGATACCGGCGCTGTTGATCAGCGTGGTTGGCTTCGTCGAATCCGTCTCCATGGGCCAGATGCTGGCCGCGCGACGCCGCGAGAGGATATCGCCCAATCAGGAGCTGGTCGGCTTGGGCGGGGCCAACATCGCCGCCGCCGTCACCTCGGGCATGCCGGTGAGCGGCGGCCTGACACGCACTGTCATCAACCATGACGCCGGCGCGCAGACGCCTCTGGCGGGCTTGTTCGCTGCCATCGGCATCGGCGTCGTGACGCTTTTTTTCACCCCTGCCCTGGCCCACCTGCCCATCGCCACACTCGCGGCAACCATCACCGTATCGATCCTGACCCTGATCGACATTCCATTGATCCGCCAGACCTGGCGCTACTCACGCAGCGATTTCACTGCCATGGCGGCAACCATTCTGCTGACACTGGTGGAAGGCGTCGAAGCAGGAATCATCAGCGGCGTCACCATTTCCATCGGCTTGTTTCTCTATCGCACCAGCCGGCCGCATAGCGCACTGGTAGGCCGCATCCCCGGTAGCGAACACTTTCGTAACGTGGAACGCCACGAAACCGAGACGGTCAGCCACGTGGCACTGTTGCGAATCGACGAGAGCCTCTACTTTGCCAATGCGCGCTATCTGGAGGATACCGTTTATGACCTGGTTGCCTCCCGGCCCGAACTCGAACACGTGGTCCTGATCTGTTCGGCGGTCAATCTGGTCGACGCCTCGGCGCTGGAGAGCCTGGATGCCATCAACGCACGTCTCAAGGATTCCCGCGTGACCCTGCACCTGGCCGAGGTGAAAGGACCTGTCATGGACCGGCTGAAGTGCAGCGATTTCCTCGACGACATGACGGGCCGAGTCTTTCTCAGCACCTTTGCCGCCTGGCGCGAATTGTCGCGCCCCTCCCAATGACCCGGCCTGCGAACAGGCAATTGCCCCACCAGCCCCATTCAACCTTGGTCTAACAATCTCTCGATCGATTTCCGCCACAGCACCGGCAACTCCTTATTTCTTCAGCCCTTTAAAAGTCATCCACAGGGGTGTTTCGCGTGGCGGAAGTAGCGGATGGAATGACGCATGCCCTTTCGTTGACACCGGACCGACGGCTTCCTAGTATCGGTGTCAGTTTCGGAATCAAATACCGCACAGCAAAACAATAACCACTCACAGCACAGGAGTTTCCTATGCGCCAGCTGTCCCGCCCACTCGCCCTCGTCGCACTTCCTCTCTCGCTGCTCGTTACCGGTGTGGCCCAGGCCGAAGAGGTCGAACTTCCACGCACCATGGCCTGGACCGCCTATGGCACCAATTCCAGTGGTTATGCCCAGGCCGTCGCCATCGGCAACATGCTGCAGAACCACTACGGCACCTCGGTGCGCATCCTGCCCGGCGACAACGATGTCTCGCGCATGACGCCCCTGAAGCAGGGACGGGTCGATCTGTGTGCCTGCGGCATCGCCAGCTACTACGGTGCTGAAGGGGTCATGATGTTCGCCAACCGCGACTGGGGCCCACAGCCGATTCGCGTGATCACCACCTCGACTGCCTCGTTCGGGCTGTCTCTGGCCGTAGCCGGCGACCTGGACGTGGAAACCCCAGCCGACCTGGCCGGCAAGCGCATTGCCTATATCCGCGGCGACGATGCCTTGAACAAGGGCACCGAGGCTTATCTGGCCTTCGGCGGGTTGACCTGGGATGACGTCGAGCGTGTGGATTTCCCCGGCTATGCTCGCTCCTTCGATGGGATCATCGCCGGCAATGCCGATGCCTCCTTCACCACCACCGTGACCCCGCCCGCGCAGCAGCTCGCCAGCAGCCCCCGCGGCATCAGCTGGCCGGTGCTGGATCCCGACGACGCGGAGGGCTGGGAGCGCATGATGGCGGTGGCGCCCTACTTCCGTCCCCATGAGGTGACCGCCGGCGCGGGTGACGTCAGCGCCGACAACCCCGTACCCAGCGCCAGCTATCCCTATCCGATAGTGGTCGCCAATCAGGATCTCGATGACAAGGTGGCTTACGGCCTGATCAAGGCGTTGCAGGACAACTACGACGACTACAAGGATTCGGCACCCGGCGCCGTAGGCTATGCCTTCGAGTACCAGGATCTCCAGTGGGTCGTCCCTTTCCATGATGCGGTCGTGAGGTACTACGAAGAAATCGGCGTCTGGACCGACGAGATGCAGGCACACCAGGAAGCGCTGGTGGAACGTCAGGAGCTGCTCATTGCCACCTGGGAGGATTTCATTGCCGATGCCCCCGACGATGAGGACGAGTTCCACGATGCCTGGATGCAGGCCCGCGCCGAGGCGCTCAACGATGCTGGGCTCGATCCTGTCTTCGAATGAGTTAAGCCTCTCAGCCTGACCCTGGGGCGGCCTTGCCGCCCCCTCTTCGATTCACGGACGCCATCATGACGACCCCCACCGCCCAAAGCGAGTCGACGCGCCAGCTGAAGGAAAAGGTTACCCACATTCGCCAGCTACCCGCAGCACTTCGCTGGGTACCCGGCGCGGTGACCGTAGCGCTGATGCTGATGACCCTGGACTATCTGTTCAACCTGGGCTGGCTGCGCTTCGTCACCGGGCTGGAGACCCAGTTCTACTACGCCGTGGTGGCGCTGCTACTGCCACTGGTCTATTTGCTCTGGCCGATCAAGACGTCGCTGCAGCACCGCCCCATACCCTGGTACGACTATGCGCTGAGCCTCGCGACACTGATCGTTGGCGGCTATTTCGTCTACCACGCCGAATCGATCCTCGAGCGCGGCTGGGCCTTCGCCGCTCCCGATACCGCCATCCTGGCCAGCTATGCCTGGTGGCTGCTGATCGTGGAGGCGGCTCGTCGCGCCGGGGGCTGGCCCATCGCCGTCATCGTATCGATGTTCTCGCTCTATCCTCTGGTCGCGGACATCGTGCCCGGCCCGATCCAGGCGTTTCCCTCCACCCTGGAGGAGACGGCCATGTACCACACCATGAGCACCGAAAGCATCATGGGAGTGCCGCTGCAGGCCTTTGCCGGCCTGGTGATCGGCTTTCTGGTGTTCGGTGTGGTCTTGCAGAAGAGCGGCGGCGGGCGCTTCTTCATCAACCTGGCATTCGCCCTGCTGGGGCACGTGCGTGGCGGCCCGGCGAAGGTCTCGATCTTCTCCAGCGGCCTGATGGGTTCGATGAGCGGCAGCGTGATCAGCAACGTGCTGACAACCGGCGTATTGTCGATTCCTGCCATGCGCCGTATCGGCATGGGGCGGTCGTTCTCCGGCGGTGTGGAAGCCTGTGCCTCCACCGGCGGTGTTTTGATGCCACCGGTGATGGGGGCCACCGCCTTCGTCATGGCGATGTTCCTCGATGTGCCCTACGCCGCCGTGGCGCTGGCCGCGATCATTCCCTCCATCCTCTATTTCCTCGGCCTTTTCATTCAGATCGATGCCTACGCCGCGCGCCATGACATCAAGGGGCTCCCGGCCGCGGAGCTGCCCTCGCTGTGGCAGACGCTGAAGGAGGGCTGGTATTTCATCTTCGTCTTCGCCCTGCTGGTGTGGATGCTGCTGGTGATGCAGCGTGAGGCTGTGGCACCGTTCTACGCCACCGCCCTGCTGCTGGTGCTCAACCAGTTCTCGCGGCGTAACCGCTGGGGCCTGCGTGAGCTGGGCGAGTCGCTCTCATCGGCGGCCAAGCTGTTCGCCGAGTTGATCGCCATTCTTGCCGGCGTCGGCATGCTGGTCGGTGCGCTGTCGATGACCGGTCTATCCGGCACCATCGCCAACGACTTCATCCACATCGCCGGCGGCAGCGTACCGCTTCTGCTGCTCATGGGGGCGCTGACCAGCTTCGTGCTCGGCATCGGCATGACCGTCACCGCGGCGTATATCTTCCTTGCCGTGGCCCTGGCGCCGGCCCTGATCCAGGGTGGCGGGCTCGATCCCATGGCGGTACACATGTTCATCCTCTACTGGGGCATGCTCAGCTTCATTACCCCGCCGGTGGCACTGGGCGCCTTTGCCGCCGCCACCGTGGCCGGTGCACGACCGATGGCGACCGGCTTGCAGGCCATGCGCCTTGGTAGCGTGATCTACTTCATTCCCTTCCTGTTCGTGCTCAACCCTGCATTGATCATGCAGGGTGAGCCCTTGCAGATCGGCCTCGTCTTCATTCAAGCGTTGATAGGTATCGTGCTGTTCGCTTCCGCCATGCAGGGCTACCTGATCGGCGTTGGCCGGCTCGGCGTCGGGGTCGTTGCCGAAACGCTCACCCGCGGCCTGGTGCTGGTAGCCGGACTGCTGTTCGCCCTGCCCGGAGGCGGCATGGTACCGCTCAGCCAGCTCGAGCTGTTCACCCTCGCCCTCGCCGCCCTGGTTCCTGCCGTACTACTGGCGCGTTGGAGCCAGCGCATGGCGCGGCCTCGTCAAGTGACGCTGCCACCCCCCATCGACTCATGAGCTATCGTATGCGCTACTTCTATCCGCCCTTTGCCGACACAGGGAGCACCACGCCATGACGACTCCGGTCACTTATCAGCGTTACGACGATATCGGCGTGATCACGATCGACAACTCCCCGGTCAACGCCCTGAGCCAAGCCGTACGCCAGGGCCTGCTGGATGCGGTGGCGCGGGGCAATGCGGATCGCGAGGTGCGGGTATTGGTGCTGGTGGCACACGGCCGTACCTTCATAGCCGGCGCCGACATTCGCGAGTTCGGCAAACCCCCTCAGGCGCCGATCCTGCCGCAAGTGATCGAAGCATTCGAAGCCGGCACCACGCCCATCGTCGCCTCCCTGCATGGCACCGCGTTAGGCGGCGGGCTCGAGGTGGCGCTGGGCTGCCAAGTGCGTGTGGCCTTGCCAGGCACCAGGGTGGGACTTCCCGAGGTCAAGCTCGGCCTGCTGCCGGGCGCTGGTGGCACTCAGCGTCTGCCACGGCTGAGCGGCATCGAGGCGGCCCTCGACCTGATCACCAGCGGCCGCTTTGCCGATGCCGACGAGGCACTCGCCCTGGGTATCGTCGACGCGGTGGTGGACGCTGACGACCCGCTCGAGGCGGGACTGGCGGCGGCGCGTGACGTCCTGGCAGGTAGTTTGACGCCGCGTGTCACCGGCGACCTGGCGCCCCCGGCTGCAAATCCCGAGGCCATCGAGCGCTACCGCGCCAGCCTAGAGGCAGAGGTTCCCGAACTCTACTCCCCCTTCCGCTGTGTCGAAGCGATTGCCTTCAGCAGTGAAGGCAGCTTGGCCGATGGCCTGCACCGTGAGCGCGAGCTGTTCTTCGCCTGTATGGATTCGCCCCAGCGTGCCGGGCTGATCCACGCTTTCTTCGCCGCTCGCGCACCGCACCGGGTGCCCGACGCCGGTGAACCGCCGACTCTCGAGCACATCGCTCTGCTGGGCGAGCACCCGCTGTTCGAGCATATGCGTGGCAAGGCCGAACGTGCCGGCATCGAACTCGTCGACCGTCCCGCCGAGGCCACTCAGGCGTGTCTGATCGCCGCCGGTGCTGACACGGTATGTCCGAGTCAGTGCCTGAGCATCGTTCTGCTATCACCCGAGGCGGCAGAAGACCTCACCGCCGTCGATGCCGACCTGGCGTTGGTCGCAGCCGCGACCGGCATGGCGGAACTGGTCGCCCTGCACGCCGACGCCGAGCAGCAGCAGGCCGCAGCCAACGCACTGAAGGCGTTACGCCTGACTATCGTCGTGAGTCGCCAGGGCAGCCTGCTGGCAACGCTGGCCAAGGCGGCAGGCAACGATCCCGCCGACCCACGGGGGGCCATGGAGGCGGCCAGCATGACGCTGGCCGAGCGCGGCTGGGCCTACCGCACGAGCGACATCGATCTGCTCGCCATCGAGGCGCTGGACTATCCGCGCCATCTTGGCGGCCCCCACCGGCAGGCAAGTCAGTCCAGCGCGGAGCACGGCTCATGAATCTCGATTTCACGCCGCAGGAGCAGGCGTTTCGTCAGCAAGTGCGCGACTTCCTGGCTACCGAATTGCCCGACGACATTCGCGAACGCGTACGCCTCGGGCGACGCCTCTCCGCCGACGACCACCTGCGCTGGCAGAATGCTCTCAGTCTCCGCGGCTGGCTTGGTGTCGGCTGGCCGCAGGAGCATGGCGGCACGGGTTGGGGACCGGTGGAGCGGCATATCTTCGATGAGGAGTGCGCAGCGGCTCATGCGCCGTCCATCGTGCCATTTGGCGTCAGCATGGTAGCCCCGGTGATCATGGCATTCGGCAGCGAGGCCCAGAAGCGCCACTACCTGCCGCGTATCCTCACCAACCAGGACTGGTGGTGCCAGGGCTACTCCGAACCCGGTGCCGGCTCGGACCTGGCCAGCCTGCGCACCCGCGCCGTGCGCGATGGCGACGAGTATGTCGTCAGCGGCCAGAAGACCTGGACCACCCTGGGTCAGCACGCCAATATGATGTTCTGCCTGGTACGCACCGACCCCGAGGCCAAGAAGCAGGCCGGCATCAGTTTCCTGCTGATCGACATGCACAGCCCCGGCATCAGCGTGCGGCCCATCGTCACGCTGGACGGCGCCCATGAGGTCAACGAGGTGTTCCTCGATGAAGTGCGTGTGCCGGTAACCAACCGCATCGGCGAGGAGGGTCAGGGCTGGACCTGCGCCAAGTTCCTGCTCACGCATGAGCGCACCGGCATTGCCGGTGTTGGCCACGCCAAGCAGGCGCTGCGCCACCTAAAGGCACTGGCCGGACGGGTCCAGCATCGCGGCCGCCCGCTGCTCGAACTGGCGAGCTTCCGCCAGCGGGTGGTCAAGGCCGAAGTCGAGCTGATGGCACTGGAAGTCACGCATTTGCGCGTACTTGCCGCCGCCCGCGACGGCGGTGCACCGGGTGCCGAGAGCTCGCTGCTCAAGGTGCGAGGCTCGGAGCTGAGACAGGAGCTCAGCGAGCTGACCCGGCGCGCTCTGGGGCCGGCTGCGCTGCCCTTCTTTCCCGAGTTTCTCTACGGCGACGAAACGCTGGAGCCCGAGCATGCGGAGCATGCGGCTGTCGGCGCCCAGTATTTCAATCGTCGCAAGCTCTCCATCTACGGCGGCAGCAACGAGATACAGAAGAGTATCGTCGCCAAGACCCTACTCGGCATGTAAGGAACCGCCATGGACTTCACCTACAGTGACGAGCAGCGCATGCTCGCCGACACCCTTGAGCGCCTGGTTGCCGACCGCGAGTGGGACGGGAGTGCCGCTACCCAGACGGCGCCTTCGGCGCTCTGGCAAACCTTTGCCGAGCTGGGCCTGCTGCAGCTGCCATTTGACGAAGAGGACGGTGGCCTGGGTGGCAGCGGCATCGACGTAATGATCGTCATGCAGGCACTGGGCAGAGGCCTGGTGCACGAGCCCTACGTGGCCGGGCTGCTGCTGCCCGGTACCCTGCTCGCCCGCCTGGCGAACCCGGCGCAGCGCGAGCGCTGGCTGGCGCCTCTGATGGTCGGCGAGCACCGCCTGGCACTGGCCTGGCAGGAAACCGCCGTCCGCTACGACGCCCATGGCGTTACCACGCATGCCAAACGACAGGCGGACGGCTGGCTGCTCGAGGGGGCCAAGCAGCTCGTCCTGGGAGCAGGTTCGGCAGAGGCGATCCTCGTCACTGCACGGGTCGACGACGGCACGCTCGGCGTCTTCATCGTGCCCGAGGCAAGTAACGGGGTCGAGCGTCGAGACTATGCCACCCTCGACGGTCAGGTTGCCTGCGACATCAGCCTCGAAGGGGTCGCCTTGCCAAACGATGCACGACTGGGTGAAGACGCTACTGAAGCTCTCGACGCTGCCTTGGCACTGGGTCGCGCCGCGCTCTGCGCCGAGGCGGTGGGCGCCATGCGGGTTGCCTGCGAGCAGACGTTGGCCTATCTGAAGGAGCGCCGCCAGTTCGGCACACCGCTGGCTGGCTTTCAGGTGCTGCAGCACCGCATGGTCGACATGCACCTGAACCTGGAGCAAGCCCATTCGATGGCGATTCTCGCCGCTGCCAGCCTCGAGCGTCCGGCCGATGAGCGCGATTACCGAATCGCCGCGGCCAAGGCCTACTGCGGCGAAGCGGCACGCTTCGTTGCCGAGCAGGCCATCCAGCTCCACGGTGCCATGGGCATGACCGAGGAGTGCCAGGTCTCCCACTATGCCAGGCATCTGATCATGTTCGACCACCATCTGGGCGATACGGATTACCATCTGGAGTTCATCAGCGATCGGCTCTCGGCAGCCTGAGCCTCCTCGACGATCCTCTTTCCTCTTTCACCTGCTCCTCTCGAACAAAGGCCCCTGAAACGGGGCCTTTGGGTCGCATGAATTTCACCGCTCTTCGAGCTGAGGCCAGCAGTCCCCTTTACCAGGCGGCAAACAGGAACCACCCCACCAGCAGCGGGATGCATGCCAGCAGGAAGCGAGCGTTCCAGCGGTAACCGATATGGGTCGAGGCGACGCCGGTGAAGCGTGACAGGATCAGCATCGATGCCGTCATTGGCGATGACATCAGCGCCAGCGCCCAGCCCACCATCAACGCGGAACCGATCAGCGCCGGCGTCAAACCTTCAATGGCCAGTGCCGGCAGCAAACCGACGAGCAGCGTCACGGTGACGATAGGATTGACTCCAACCTGAGCCAGCCCCACGACCAAGAGCATCGCCAGCACCGCATTGGCCGCCCCGAGGGGTTCGAGAATAGCCAAAAGCGGCCCCAGGCTGGCAATGGGGATCAGCGCTACGCACAGATGGCCGATATAGCCCGCCGCTCCCAGCACTACCACCTCGTTGCCAATCGGCGTCACCAGCCAGGGTAGTCTGCGACACAGGCTGACCGCAGCCGCCGGCCCGCCCAACAGGCCGAGACGACGCCGTTGCCAGGCGAGCCAGCCCAGGGCGCTGAGGGGAGCTCCTAGCAGAGCGGCAATCGGCAGTCGCAGTTCGAGCCCCCAGGAGAGCGCGAATACCAGCATGACGATACTGAGCAGCAGCAGGCAGAACCGACCCAAGGGTGCGAGCGAAGGTGCCGGCCGAGCGTGGCTGCGCGCGCCAGGGTTCGGGCCGGTCAGGTGATCGACTGCCCAGCCCACCAGGAAAATGACCAGGGCCGCGCCGATTACAGAGGGCGCCAGATCGATCCAGCGCAGTTCGTGCAGGTTCGAGAGTACCACCGCAACGCCGATCCCCATGGGCGAGATCAGGGGCGCCAGCGAGAAGCCCCTCAAAAGGGCCAGCATCATTCGCCGCTGACGCGCCTGGCGTACCCAGGTGCGCCCTTGGGCCGCCGTCAGGGTGTTGCTCTTCTCGATCATGCCGGCAAACAGATTCAGCACGCCGATGTTCAGGATGATGCCGAACAGCGCCGATCCAGCGGAAAGTATGGGATAGCGACGCCCAGGGGGCTGCAGAAGCATCGCCTCGCCGCAGCGCCGCACCAGTCGTGAACGGTATGCAGGCAAGCGCAGCAGGCTGAGGGCCAGAACGAAAGTGGCGAAGAAGGCGAAGCGGCCGAACGCTTCGAACAGCAGCCCTGCCGGCGCCTCGGCACGCCAGATCGCCACCAGGCTCAATATCCCGGCAGCCAGCAGCAGTGCGCGTGCCATCAGCGAGAGCTCGCCACGCAGCATGAACAGGTAGCCCGCCAGGGCCATGACGCCCACGGCCTGCAGGGTCTGGCTGCCTGCCACGAGATGCCACAGGGTGGCCAGCATGACCACCACTAGCAGACCGGCGCGCAGACGCGCCGATCTCACTCCGGTATATCCTCCCTTGCGGCCATGTCGCGCAAGCGTCCCTTTAGAATCTTGCCGCTGGCCGTCGCCGGCAAGACATCCATCAGGACCCATCGTGTGGGGCGCTTGTAGGGCGCCAACCGCTGGCTGATGAAGTCGCGCAGCTCGGCTTCGCCGAGATTGGCGCCGGGCTCGCACTGGACGAAGGCGACCACTTCTTCGTTGCCGGACACCTGGCGCCCCACCACCGCCGACAGGGTGACGTCAGGGTGTTCGTTGATCACCGCTTCCACATCGGGGGGGTAGATATTGAAACCGGAGCGAATGATCAGCTCCTTGCTGCGTCCGACGATGTAGAGCTGGTCGTCTTCATCGAGGCGCGCGATATCGCCGGTATTGAGCCAACCATCCTCGCTGAGGCAGGCGCGGGTGGCCGTGGGCTGGCGAAAGTAGCCTTTCATCACGTTGGGGCCGCGCACCCACAGCTCACCGGCCCCGGCGTGCTCGGCCTCGTCCTCGCCGCCCTCGCCCAGCACCTCGAGCCGATACTCCAGCAGCGGTAGTACCCGGCCCACGGTATTGCTGTCGAAGCGATCGTCGATACGGGTCTGGCTGATCGTCGGGCTCGCCTCGGTGAGGCCATAGCCGTTGTGCAATGTCAGGCCGAACAGCGACTGAACGCGGCCCTTGAGGTCATCGTCGAGGGGTGAACCGCCGGCGGAGATATAGCGCAGCGCGGGCGCTACCAGAGCTCGCTTTTCACGACGCAGGAACTCCAGCGTGCGCGCGAACATTGCCGGCACGCCTTGCAGCACGGTAATACGCTCACACTCCAGCGCCGACAACATGGCGGCGGCGTCGAAGCGCGGTATGGTGTAGAGGCAGGCGCCGTTATAGAGCGAGCCCATGCAAACCGACGACAGGCCGAACACGTGTGAGATCGGCAGCACGCCGTAGACCCGTTCTCCCTGGCTTAGATGACGCATGCCACCCGACAGCGAAGCGATGAAGAGAATGCCGCGATGGGTCAGCATGACCCCCTTTGCCGTTCCCGTGGTACCGGAGGTATAGATCATCGCCGCCACCTGGTCGGCACCGCCGGCCTCGACCGGTTCCGCTTCCACCTCGGCCACCGCTGAGAACCTCAGCCGGCCCAGCGAGGGATGCTCGAAGGCCTCGGCGCCATGGCGCTCACCGTGAGCATCGGCGTCGCGAGAGGCATCGCTGGTATAGAAGATGCGCCGCGGCTGGCAGTTGTCGCGGATCGCGTCGACCTCCTGATTGGACAGCCTCGAGTTGACGATGGCCACCCAGACATCGCGTTCACTCGCCGCAAGCAACAAGACCACCAGCGCCCGACAGTTTTCGCTGACCGTCATGATGCGGTCGCCCGGACGTATCCCCAGCGAGTCGAGCCAAGCGGCAGCGGCACGAATCTCGCGACCCAGTTCGGCGTAGCTCCAGCGCACCTTGCCATCGACCAGCGCCGGTTCATTGCCCAGATGCTCGGCGTTTTCCAGCGCCCGGGTACTGATACGCTCAGGAAGCTCGGCCACCAGCTCGCTCGCCATCCGGCCGAAGATGAGCTCGTCGGGCGCCTGGCGGGACAGCGAAGCCATCAGCTCACCTCCCGCACCATGTTGCGCGCGATCACGACCTGCTGGATCTGGGTCGTGCCCTCGTAGATGCGGAACAGGCGCACGTCGCGGTAGAAGCGCTCCACCGCATATTCCGAAATGTAGCCCGCGCCACCATGCACCTGAACCGCACGGTCGGCCACGCGCCCGACCATCTCGGCGCAGAACAGCTTGCAGCACGAGGCCAGCGTCGACACGTTCTCGCCGGCGTCCTTGCGCCGTGCGGCGTCGAGCACCATGGAGCGGCCGGCATAGGCCTCGGTCTTGCTGTCGGCAAGCATCGCCTGGATCAACTGGTGCTCGGCCAGCGGTACGCCGAACTGCTTGCGCTCGATGGCGTAATTGAGCGACTCCTCGACCAGTCGCTCGGCCACGCCCACGCACACCGCCGAAATGTGCAAACGGCCGCGGTCGAGCACCTTCATGGCGGTCTTGAAGCCCTTACCCTCCACGCCGCCGATGATGTTAGCGGCCGGAACCCGGCAATCCTCGAAGATGATGTCGCAGGTGTGGGCGCCCTTCTGCCCCATCTTGCTGTCGGCCGGACCGCGCTTGAGGCCGGGGGTATCGCCCTCGACGATGAAGGCGGTAATGCCGCCGGCGCCCTTGTTCTTCGGATCGGTGCGTGCCATCACCGTGAAGACATCGGCCTCGGGGCCGTTGGTAATGAAGCGCTTGGTGCCGTTGAGCACGTAGTGATCGCCGTCGCGTACCGCCGTGGTGCGCAGGCTGGCGGCATCGGAGCCGGAATCGGGTTCGGTGAGACAGAAGGAGCTGAGCAGCTCGCCGGTGGCCAGGCGCGGCACGTATTTGGCTTTCTGCTCGGGGGTGCCGTCGATCAGGATGCCCTGGGCGCCGATGCCGTTGTTGGTACCGAATATCGAACGGAAAGCCGGCGAGGTCTTGCCGATCTCCATCGCCACCAGCGCCTCCTCCTCCATGGTCAGCCCCAGACCGCCGTACTCCTCGGGGATCGACAGGCCGAACAGCCCCATCTCCTTCATCTCTTCGAGCAGCTCGGGGGGCACGGCATCCTCTTCCGCCAGCCGCGCCTCGTTGGGTATCAGCCGCTCACGCACGAAGCGGGAGATGGTATCGATGAGCTGATCGAGCAGTTCGGGATCGCGAATCATGACGTGTCCTCACGCAGAAAAAAGACGGCGATTCGGGAGATACCCTTGAATTCATCGGGTTCATCTGCCCTTATTTCGCTAAGCAGAATCAAAGACCGCATTCGGTTGCCAGGCAATGTGGCATAGCCTAGGATGGCAGTCAATAAACGGAATATCATTCCGCTAAGCGAAATAATAACGCCAGAAATAACAACGCCAGAAGAGAGAGGAACGACTCATGTCGAACGAGTTACCGGCTCCGCCCTTCGCGACGCTGGGCATCGTTGGAACCGGCGCCATGGGCCGCGGTATCGCCCAGATCGCAGCCCAGGCCGGCTTGACCGTCATGCTTCACGATCTGCGCGAAGGCGCCGTTGCCGACGCGCGTGAATTCGTCGGCGGCATGTGGGACCGCGCGGTGCAGAAACAGCGCTTGAGCGAAGACGATGCAGCGCGATACCGCAGCCGCCTGAAGGAAGCCGCGACACTCGCCGAGCTGGCCGAGTGCGATATCGTCATCGAAGCCATCGTCGAGAAGCTCGAGGCCAAGCAGGAGCTGTTCACGAAGCTCGAGGAGATTCTCGACGACCGCGCCGTGCTGGCCACCAATACCTCGTCGCTCTCGGTGACCGCGATTGCCGCGAACTGTCGTCTTCCCCAGCGCGTGATCGGCTTTCACTTCTTCAACCCGGTGCCGCTGATGAAGATCGTCGAGGTGATACCGGGGCTTCGCACCGCTGACGACGTGGCTGCCAATGTCGAGTCCCTGGGCCGAGCCATGGGGCACTTCACGGCAAGAACCACCGACACGCCGGGCTTTCTGGTCAACCACGCCGGACGTGCCTTCGGCACCGAGGCGCTGCGCATTCTCGGCGAGAGCGTGACCGACCACGCCACCATCGATCGCATCCTGGTCGACCAGGGCGGCTTTCGCATGGGGCCGTTCAGCCTGCTCGACCTCACCGGGCTCGATGTTTCCCATGCGGTGATGGAGTCGATCTACCACCAGTACTACGAGGAGCCGCGCTTTCGTCCCTCGCCGCTGACCCGCCAGCGCCTCACTGCAGGCCTTCTCGGGCGCAAGAGCGGCGAAGGCTTTTATCGCTACGTGGTGGGCAAGCCTCAAGTGCCCGAGGAGCCGCCGCTGCCCAAGGCCGAACCGCTCCCTGTCTGGATCGGCGCCGAGGACGATACGGCTCGACGGCTGCTCGTCGACCTGGTGACCGCAGCCGGTTGGCCGCTGGAAAGCGCCGAGACTCCCTCCGCGGAAGCGCTTTGCCTGGTAGCCCCCCTGGGCGAGGACGCCACCGCCTGCGCCCTGCGCTTGGGGCTGCCGGCCGAGCGCTGCGTGGCCGTGGATCTGCTGGCCGGCCTCGAACGCCGGCGCAGCCTGATGGTCACACCGGCCACTCGTGCGGCCTACCGTGATGCCGCCGCCACCCTACTGGGCCATGACGGTACGTCGGTGAGCGTGCTCGAGGACAGCAACGGCTTCGTGCTGCAGCGGGTGGTGGCGTGCATCGTCAACGTCGGCTGCGAGATCGCCCAGCAGGGTGTGGCCGAGCCGCAGACCATCGATCGCGCCGTGGAGCTGGGCCTGGGGTACCCCCATGGGCCGCTGGCCCTGGGCGACCATTACGGCAGCCGCCGGATCCTCACCGTACTCGACAACATGCTGGCGGCCACCGGCGACCCCCGCTACCGCGCCAGCCCCTGGCTGCGCCGGCGTGCCACTCTCGGTCTGCCACTGACAGCCGCCTGACACCTCAAGGAGCCACCATGCAAGACGCCTACATCTTCGATGGCCTGCGCACCCCTTTCGGCCGCCACGGCGGCAGCCTGGCCGCAGTACGCCCCGACGATTTGCTCGGCCATGTGCTCAAGGCGCTGGTCGAACGCAACGCCTTCGCCGCCGAGGCCTACGAAGAGGTATTGGCCGGCTGCACCAACCAGGCCGGCGAGGATTCACGCAACGTGGCCCGCCATGCAGGGCTGGTGGCCGGGCTGCCGGTCGAGGTGGCGGCTCAGACGGTCAACCGCCTGTGCGGCAGCGGGCTCGCTGCCGTGATCGATGCCGCGCGTGCCACTCGCCTCGGCGAGGGCGAGCTGTTCCTTGCCGGCGGCGTGGAGTCGATGTCGCGCGCCCCCTACGTGTTGGGCAAGGCCGAGACGCCCTTCGCGCGCAATCAGCCCCTGTACGACACCGTGATCGGCTCGCGCTTCCCCAACCCCTGGATCGGCCGTGAGTACGGCAGCCACAGCATGCCCGAGACCGCCGACAACGTAGCCCATGATCTCGGCATCGGTCGCGAGGTGAGTGACGCCTTCGCCGCTCGCTCCCAGACGCGCTATGCCGAGGCCCAGGCGCGTGGCTTCTACGACGACGAACTGCTCGCCGTCGAAGTGCCGCAGGGGCGCAAGCAGCCACCGCTGGCGGTCAATCGCGACGAACATCCGCGGCCGGGTACTGACGCCGCCAAGCTCTCCCGACTGGGACCGCTGTTCGAAGGCGGCGTGGTGACAGCCGGCAACGCCTCCGGTCTCAACGACGGCGCCGCCGCCCTGATCGTCGGCAGCCTGGCCGCCGGTGAACGGGCCGGCATCGCCCCGCGGGCACGAATCGTGGCCAGTGCCGTGGCCGGCGTACCGCCAAGAGTGATGGGACTGGGACCGGTGCCGGCCAGTCGCAAGGCATTGGAGCGGGCAGGGCTCACCCTGGAGCAGATGGACGTGATCGAAATCAACGAGGCCTTCGCCGTACAGGTGCTGGGCTGCGTCAAGCAGCTCGTCCTCGACCCCGATGACAGCCGTCTCAACGCCAACGGCGGTGCCATTGCCATCGGCCACCCGCTCGGTGCCTCCGGTGCTCGCCTGGCCCTGACCGCCCTGCGCCAGCTCGAAGCCATCGGCGGACGCTACGCGCTCGTCACCATGTGCATCGGTGTCGGCCAGGGCATCGCCTGCGTCATCGAAAGGGTCAGCGACTGACCCTCGGCCGCCCCGGGCCGGCGCCGCCAACGACCCCGCCCGGGGCAATATGCGATACTCCGCCAAACGCTCTCGCGACAGGAACCGCCATGAACAAGCCTGCCCCGCTGGAAGATGACTCCGCTCCACCCAGCAAGGACCGCAACTTCGTCACCGCCCTGGCCCGCGGCCTTGAGCTGCTGCGCGCCTTTGGCACCGGCGAGGAGTATCTGGGCAACGCCGAGCTCTCCAGCCGCACCGGCATTCCTCGCCCCACCGTGTCCCGTCTGACCTACACCCTGACCCAGCTCGGCTACCTGCGCCACAACACCCGGCTCGAGAAGTACCGCCTGGGCCCCGGCATTCTGGCACTGGGCTACCGCTTCCTGGCGAGTCAGGGCATCCGCGAGATCGCCCGACCCTTCATGCAGCAGTTTGCCGAGGCCACCGACTGCAACGTCAGCCTGGGTGCGGCGGACAAGAGTGACATGGTGTATGTCGAAAGCTGCCACGGCAGCGGCCCGCTGATCGTGCGCCTCGACGTCGGCTCACGCCTGCCGATGGCCACCACGGCCATCGGCCGCGCCTGGCTCTGCGGCCTTTCCGAGTCCCGCCGTGAAGCGGTCATGGCGGAGCTGGCCAGGGCTCACGGCAGCGACTGGCCGGCCCTCGAGAAGGGAATCATGCGCAGCCAGGAAGATTACGCGCGCTACGGCTTCTGCCTCTCCGAAGGCGACTGGCAATCTCAAATCAGCGCCGTAGCCACCCCATTGGTTCTCGAAGACGGCGCCGAGGTGATGGCGATCAACTGCGGCGGCGCCGCTCACCGACTCGGCCACTCGATCATGGTCGACAACCTGGGGCCGCGGCTCAAGGAAGTGGCACGCCGTATCCTGGCAGAGCTGCAGCACGGCAACGCTCGGTAACCGATCAGTCGGTCGTTTGCCGCTGTCACCCGCCGGCATATGACGATATAGTGATGGCGAGTTGCCTTCGGGCATCATATTCAGGAAGAGATGATTGACTCGCCATGCCTGACACCGCTTCTCGCCCCGGCATGCTGGAACAGGATGCCCAGCGGCTGAGAGCCATCGGCGACTGGACGCTGCCGCACTATGCCAGGCTGAAAGTTGCCGTGGCCCAGGCGCATGAAACCGACTCGGTCGACCTTTCCCTGCTCGGTGAACTGGATACTTCAGGCGCCTCCCTGCTGGTGGACCTGCTGGGCCCGGATGCGATACGGGAAGTAAGCGACTGGGCACCGGGACTTCCCCTCGAGCGCCAGGCACTGTTGAAAGCGGTGGCCGAAGCCACACGTGACCGCCCCGCGCCGCCCCCCGTCCCCCGAGCCAATCCACTGACGTCTCTGGCCAGCCTGGGGCTGATCGTCGAACAGCTCGCTCGCCAGCAGTGGCAGCTATTGGCCTTTATCGGCCTCACGCTGGCAACTCTCGCAACCACGCTGTTTGCCCCCCGCCGCTGGCGCATCACACCGCTCGTCGCGCATGTCCAGCAGACCGGCCTCAATTCCATTCCCATCGTCGCTTTACTGACCTTCCTGGTGGGCGCGGTGGTGGCCTTCCTCGGCGCCACGGTGCTGCGCGATTTCGGCGCCACCATCTACACGGTCAACCTGGTCGCCTACGCCTTCCTGCGGGAATTCGGTGTCTTGCTCGCCGCGATTCTGCTGGCCGGCCGCACGGCCAGCGCCTTTACCGCTCAGATCGGCTCGATGAAGGCCAACGAGGAGCTCGACGCGCTGCGCGCTCAAGGCCTGGACCCGATTGAGTTGCTGGTCTTGCCGCGGGTGCTGGCGATGTCCATCAGCCTGCCGATCCTGACGTTGATCGGCATGCTCTGCGGCATGCTGGGGGGCGCGATGGTCTGCGTGATAGCGCTGGATATCTCCACCGCCCAGTTCATCGCCATCGTGCAGCGCGACATACCTCTGACGCATTTCCTGGTGGGCATCGGCAAGGCGCCACTGTTTGCCTTCGTGATCGCCGTCATCGGTTGCGTGGAAGGCTTCAAGGCCGAGGCCAGCGCCCAATCGGTGGGCGAACACACCACCTCCAGCGTGGTGCAATCGATCTTCATGGTCATCCTGCTCGATGCCCTCGCCGCACTGTTCTTCATGGAGATGGGCTGGTGACGCAGGGCAATGACACCGTTATCGAGATTCGCGGGCTGATCAACCGCTTCGGCCAGCATGTGGTGCACGACGGCCTCGACCTTGACATACGTCGCGGCGAAATACTCGGCGTGGTAGGTGGCTCCGGCACCGGCAAGTCGGTACTGCTGCGCAGCATTGTCGGTCTCAAGCGTCCCAACGGCGGGTCCATCCAGGTCTTTGGCGAAGACCTGCAGCGCCTGCCCACCGCCAGGCGCGCCAGGTTGGAACGCCGCTTCGGGGTACTCTTCCAGCGCGGCGCCCTTTTCTCGTCGCTCAATCTGCAGGAAAACGTCGCCCTGCCATTGATCGAGCATGCCAAGCTGCCGCGAGCCGATGCCGAACGCCTGGCCCGCGTCAAGCTGGCCCTGGCGGGACTACCGGCCGAGGCCGCCCGACTCTATCCGGCGGAGCTTTCCGGCGGCATGGTCAAGCGCGCCGCGCTGGCACGCGCCCTTGCCCTCGACCCGGAGGTACTGTTTCTCGACGAGCCCACCGCCGGGCTCGACCCCATCGGCGCCGCCGCTTTCGACAGATTGCTCATGACCCTGCGTGATGCCCTGGGCTTCAGTGTCTTCCTGGTCACCCACGACCTCGATACGCTGTACTCGAGCTGCGACAGAGTGGCCGTCATCGCCGATAAAAGGATTCTGGTGGCCGATACGTTGTCCGAGGTAGAAGCGACCGACGATCCCTGGATACGCAATTACTTTCACGGCCCCAGGGGGCGTGCCGCCAGCCAGGCAGCACGGCAACCTTCGTTACCCGATGGAGAGCAACGCTGATGGAAACTCGTGCGCACCACGTCGTGATCGGCCTGTTCGTCGTGCTGGCGATGGGTGGCGGCGTACTGTTCGCGCTGTGGCTCAATCAGAGCACCCGCGCCCAGGCCTTCACCCATTACGAGGTACTGTTCAACCAGGGCGTAAGCGGGCTCTCGGAAGGAAATGCCGTTGAATACAGCGGGGTCAGGGTCGGGGATGTGGTCGAACTTCGTCTCGACCCGACCGACCCGCGCAATGTCATGGCAATCATACGGGTAGAGAGCCAGATTCCTATTCGCCAGGACACCCGAGCGCGCCTTGCGCTGGCCAACATTACCGGAAGCATGTCGATCCAACTGCATGGCGGGAGCCCAGAAAGCCCCCTGCTCATTGCTCGCGGGGCCAGGCCGGCGCGCATCGTGGCCGATCCGTCGCCGCTGGGTGCACTACTCAGCGACAGTGAAGAGCTGCTCGGCAACGTCAATCGGGTCCTCACACGACTCGAAGCCGTACTCTCGCAAGACAACGTGGAGAGCGTCGAGCAGATCCTCGCCAATCTGGAGCGCACCACGGCCCAGTTTGCCGCTCTGGGCGACGCCCCGAGCCGGCTGGCCGAGAACATGGAGGAGGTTTCCCGAGAGGCCGCCCGTACATTGGCTGAATTCCGCGCCCTGGCCAGCCGCACCGGCGGCATGTTGGAGGGACAGGCAGAGGGCGTTCTCGACGATGCTCGCCGGTTGACGTCCAGCCTCGCGCGCACGGCCCAGAGCCTGGAGGAGCTGCTCGCAGACAACCATGGCGCCATGGAGAGCGGACTGCGCGGCGTTCAGGGTCTGGGGCCGGCCACCATCGAACTGCGCAATACCCTCTCGTCTCTCAACCGTCTGGTGCGACGCCTGGAGGAGAATCCCCGCAATTTCCTGTTGGGGCGCGACCGCGTCGAGGAGTTCACGCCATGAAGCTTTACCCTTCCCGCCTGACTTGGGCGGCTCTACCGGTCATCGCGCTGCTCATGGCAGGCTGCCAACTGGTACCCGAACGCACACCGGTCGCCTTCTACGACTTGCCGTCCCAGCCACTCGAACCCGCTCCCGGCTCCAGCACACGGGTTGATACCACCGTGCGCCTTGCCACTCCCTATGCCAGTGGCCTGCTCGACGGAGCCAGAATCGTCGTGGTTCCAGAGCCCAATCGGCCGCAGGTCTATGAGGGAGCCCGCTGGGTGGACGGCATGCCGCAACTGCTGCGCGACCGCCTGCTCGATGCCTTCCAGGACGACGGACGCCTGTCACGAATGGTATCCGCTGACAGTGGCGTGGCAGTGGACATGGAGCTGCTCAGCGACTTGCGTATCTTTCACAGCGAGTATCGCAACGGCCACCCGGAAGCGGTGATCCGACTCGATGTCAGGCTCGTTGAAGCGCGCAGCCAGCGTCTCGTCGCAACCCAGCGTTTTCTCCATTCTCAACGGGCCGAAAGCGAGGCCATCGCCGATGTCGTCAACGCTTTTGGGGTCGCCAGCGACAGCCTGGCCCGGGAGCTCGTCGACTGGACCGCGTTGCAGACACTGAATAATTGAGTACGGCGCCATGAGCCAGCGAATGTAGATACTTCGCATGAATATCGAGCGATTAGCGGCAAAGGTTACGTTTGGTTATCATGCTTGGCAAAAGCAAGGAAATTGCACGAATGATGATGGACAGCCCGCCACGCCAGAACCTCGGCATCAGCGCCTACAGTTGGCTCAAGCACGACATCACACGCGGCGTCTTCCAACCCGGCGAGAAGCTGCTGATGAGCCGTTTGAAAGACCGTTATCAACTGGGTATCGGCCCCCTGCGCGAGGCGCTCTCGCAGCTCGTTGCCGAGCGCCTGGTGGTAGCCATCAGTCAGCGGGGCTATCGGGTCGCCCCCATGTCGCTGGCCGAGCTCAACGATCTCTACGATGCCCGCGCACAGCTCGAAGGGCTGATCCTCAAGCTCGCCATCGAGCGCGGCGACGATACCTGGGAAGCCGATATATTGGCCAAGGCGCACACCTTGGCCAAGGTCATGGAAGTGAACAGTCCCGACGAGCTGCTGGACGTATGGGATACCCGCCACAAGGCGTTTCACACCGCCATCGCCAGTGGCTGTCGCTCGCCTCACCTGCTGCAGATACGCGAGAGCCTGTTCGACCAGGTAGAGCGCTACCGCCACCTGTGGCTACGCGAAACGGTCTTCTCGGAGGAGGCGCTGGAGCGCAAGCGACAGGAGCATGCCGCTCTTGTCGAGGTCATCCTCGGGCGTCATGCGGAGCATGCCGCCGAGATGATGCGCCAGCACCTGATGACACCCGTCCCCATCATCACTGAAGTCATGACTCGCCGCGGCCTGGCCTGACCCGACAGCTCGATTCACTCCAGCGTCACGGCGATGTCACAGGCAAGCGGCAGAATCTTAGGTGACAGGCCGCCGCCGGCGGCATATGGTTAGCAGATACCATCCCGTTACGATCAGGCGCCGCTTTGGGTTGCCGTGATCATATGGAGGGCACCATGCCACACTTGCTGCGGTTCTCACGCGACATCGAATCCCGTCTCGAACGCCTCGCCCAGCGCACCGGCCACAGCAAGAGCGAACTGATCGAGCGCTGCCTGACCGTGGGCATGCACGACCTGGAGTCTCAGCTGCTGCTCGAAGATGCCGGCAGCCCCTCGCCGGCCCTTGCCAAACCCTCCCTCGATCAGCTACTGCGCGAGAGCGGCCTGGGCGCCTGACCCGGGTTTACCCGCTCGAACGCCGCCAGGCAGCGACGGTACGTTGCCAGCGCCTGTTCGCGTGCCGTGGCCACGAACCTGACTTCATGCCCAGGCAGGCACTGCGCCAGCCGAGCAACGGCGAGTGGCGTCAACGCCCCCAGGCGAGGGTACCCGCCTATCGTCTGTCGATCGTTGAGCAGCACGATCGGCTGCCCATCGGGTGGCACCTGCACCGCACCGAGCGGTATGCCCTCCGAGATCATGCTTCCCATGCGGCAGACGAGTTTCGGCCCCACCAGCCTGACCCCCATGCGATCGGCTCGATCGTCGACGCGCCAGGGCAGGTTGAAGGCGCGATAGAGACTGCCCCCCGTGAAACGATCGATCTGAGCACCCGGCACCAGGGCCAGCGAGTTACCCGAAAGCGTCAGGCTGGTGGCCGAATGGAAAGGCAGGCTACGCGTCGTGCCCGCCTGGCCATGCCAGCGGAGGCGGTCGCCGGCCTGCAGCGCCCGCCCATCGCCATGCTGGCCACCCAACTGCTCTCTTGGCGTGGCGCTGCGACTCCCCAGCACCTCGGTGACATCGAAGCCGCCCGGCACGGCCAGATAGGCACGCAGGCCGTTACGCGGTTGACGGAAAGCCAGCCGCTGACCGGCGCCGATACGGAAGCTCGCGCCGGGTGCGAGCGGGCGGTCGTCGAGCCGGACATCCAGGTCCGCCCCCATCAGTGCCAGCGTCGCGTCCGCTTCCGCCTCCAGCACGAGCCCGCCGCCGATGGCGATTTCCAGCGCCGCGGCATTCAGGGCATTACCCAACAGCCAATTGGCCCAGTGGTATGAGAACCAGTCGGCGGCCCCGCCCTGGGTGACGCCGAGGTGACGTACCCCGAAGCGCCCGTCATCCACCATGAGCGACAAGGGACCCGCCTGGACGACCCGCAGTACGCCGTTACCGTTTCTATTCATGGCGCGAGCTCCAGCGGTGTCGTATCTCCCCCCTGCCGAATGAATTCCTCACGGCTGATTGGCTGAAAGCGTACCCGGTCGCCCGGTTTGAGCAGTGGATCACCGCGCCGTGCATGCTCGAAAAGCGGAAAGGTGGTTCGTCCCAGGATGTTCCAGCCACCCGGCGAGAGCAGCGGGTATATGGCCGTCTGCCGGTCGGCGATGCCGACACTGCCAGCCGCCACCCGCCGCCTGGGCGTAGGCAGCCTAGGCGTAGCCAAGGCCTCTTCCACCAGTCCCATGAAGCCGTAGCCGGGAGCGAAGCCCAAGGCGAAGACCTGGTAATCCCGGCCGCAGTGGCGTTCTACCACTTCATCGACGGCAAGACCGGCACGTTCGGCTATGCGTACCAGCTCGGGGCCGACGCTGAGGTCGTACCACACCGGCACGTCATGACAGCGGCCGAGTTCGGTACTGGCCGGCTCGAGCCGCTCCAGAACGCGCCGGATCCGCGCCAGAGCCTCGCCGTGCTCCATGTTCAGCGCATCGTAGTGCAACATTAGCGTGGTGTAGGAGGGCACCAGGTCGATCAGCGCACCGCCGAAGGCTTCGCGCAATTCCCGGTCGGCCGCCACGATCCAGCCCATGTTGGATTCATCGATACTGTCGAACAGGCGGACCATGACGACGTCCATGGCGGTCAGCTCGATCCGCATGGTGCTCGTCACGCTCGCTCCAGCTTCAGGAAGGCCTCGCGAATGGCCCGCACCGCCGCTACCGACTCGGGATTGTCGCCATGTACGCAGAGCGTGTCACAGGGTAGCTGCAGCGAGGTTCCATCGGCAGCCTGCAGCGGCTCGCCGCGAGCCAGGCGGATGGCTTGGGCCACGATGGTCTGCTGATCGTGGTGGACCGCTCCCGGGAGACGTCGCGACACGAGATGTCCGTTGGCATCGTATGCCCGGTCGGCGAAGGTCTCGAACCAGATGGCAATACCCATCTCCTCCGCCAGCTGTCGGCTCGGGGCCGGGTCGGCGGTGGCCATCAGCATGAGTGGCAGGCTGGGATCGTAACTGATGACGGCACGCATGACGGCGCGCAGCAGTTCGGGATCACGCGCCATGTCGTTGTAGAGCGCACCATGCGGCTTGACGTAGCCGATGGCCGTTCCCTCCGCCCGACAGATACCGGCCAGCGCCCCTATCTGATACAGCACGAGATCCTCTACCTCGGCAGGCGAACAGGCCATGGAGCGACGACCGAATCCCATCAGGTCGGGATAGGCCGGGTGGGCGCCCACCTTGACCCCATGAGCCACCGCCAGACGCACCGTATGGCGCATGACGTGAGGGTCGGAGGCATGAAAGCCGCAAGCGATGTTGGCGCAATCGACGAAGGGCATCACTTCACTATCAAGCCCCAGCGTGTAGTTGCCGAAGCTCTCCCCCATATCGCAATTGAGCAGTGGCACGGCCATTGGCGACTCCTGTTTGTCCGCTTTCATGAACTGTTCTTGTAGTGATTTACACTATATGGAGCGGCTATTTTCAACGCCAATCGTTTTTCACGATACTTAAAATCGGCATCCCCTATCATATTGTTATTCTGTGGAAAAATGGTTGACGCCGCGCGTCTTCAAGATTATCAATTAAATGAAGCGAGGCACCACAATGCCAATAAAAGGAGCTCTCCAATGGCGGTAAAAGATCCCTTCCACCTGGCCATACAGGTGCACGATATCGAAGAGGCACGGCGCTTCTATGGCGATTTCCTCGGCTGCCCCGAAGGCCGTTCCTCCGACAGCTGGGTCGATTTCGACCTTTACGGCCATCAGTTCGTCTGCCATCTCAATCCGGCCCTGAAAGACAGTTCGGCATCAAGCCACAAGAACCCCGTCGACGGTCATGGGGTGCCGGTGCCGCATTTCGGTGTGGTGCTGGAAATGGACGCCTGGGAAGCGCTGGCGCAGAAGCTGCGTGACCATGGCGTGACCTTCGAGATCGAGCCTTACATTCGCTTCAAGGGCGAGCCAGGCGAACAGGCCACCATGTTCTTCCACGACCCTTCCGGCAATGCGCTGGAGTTCAAGGCATTCAAGAACCGCGAAGAACAGCTGTTCAGGAAGGCATGAGCCGGGGCCATGCTCGACTTCAAGGAGCTTGAGGCATTCGTCTGGGCGGTCAGGCTCGGTTCGTTCCGCAAGGCAGCGGCGCGCCTGCACCTGACCCAGCCCTCGATTTCGGAGCGCATATCGCGTCTCGAAACCGGCGTGGGCGAGATACTGCTGGAGCGCTCGGCGAGGCCCATCCAGCCGACCATGCGCGGTCGTGAGTTCTTCGTTCACGCCGAACGCCTGCTGCACCAGCGCGACGAAGCGATGAAGCTGTTCGAAGACGATGAAAATTACTCGGCGCCCCTGCGGCTCGGGGCCATCGAGACCATTGCGCACAGCTGGCTCCCCGATTTCATGCGCTGCCTCACGCAGCGGTATCCACAGCTGACCATCGAGCTCAGCGTCGACTATTCGCCGGCGCTGAACCGCAGACTGGCCAAGAACGAGCTGGACATTCTGCTTGCCATGAACGGTTACCTGGAGCCGGAGAGTATCGACCAGGTGCCGCTGAGTCCCTACGAAATGGGGATGTTCGTCTCACCGGATCATGTCGGAATGCTCTCGGAGAGTGCCGAAGGCTGGCTTCGCAGCCTACCGTTCATATCGTTTGGCAGAAAGGCCCGGCCCTTTGAAGAACTGGTGGAATACCTCGCCCGACAGGGCGTCACTGAACCGCGGATCCATAGCGTAAGCACGCTGATGACCATACTGCGCATGACCATGGAGGGACTCGGTATCGGTGCGTTGCCCGTAGCCACCGTGCTCGATGAGTGGCACCAGGGTCGGCTGTACCGCATCGAACTGCCGCAGGCCTTGCCGGACATGCATTACGACGTGATATGGCGCAAGGCCAGCCATCCCCGCTTCTGCCGCAGCGTCGGACTGCTGGCTCAACAATGCGCCGTACGCTATGCCGAATCACGCGGCACAGACATGCAGCCGAGCGATTTTACCGGCCGTTGGGTGCGGCCAGTGCGCCCCGAAGAACACCCGAATGCGTTATGAAACAACCCACACAAGTCCAATAAGAGAGATCATGATGAACAAGACCCTGTCCCGCTCCCTGCTGCTGGCCGCTGCCTTCGGCCTTCCCGCCTCGGCCAGTGCCGCCCAGTGGACCATGGCCACTCCCTATGGCGATGCCAGCTTTCATACCAAGAACGTCAAACAGTTTGCCGAAGACGTGGCCGAGGCCACCGGTGGCGAGCTGACCATCAATGTTCATAGCGGCGGTTCGCTGGTCGCCCACGGCGAGATCAAGCCTTCGGTCCGTCGCGGCACCATCGAGGCCGGCGAGGTGTTCCTCTCGGTTCTCTCCAACGAGGATCCCATCTTCGAAGTCGACACGCTCCCGGGGGTGGCCGGCAGCTATGACGAGGCCTTCGAGCTCTGGCAGGCCACCAAGCCGTTGATCACCGAGCTGTTCGCCAACCAGGGCATGATGCCGCTCTACGCCGTGGCCTGGCCGGCTCAGGGGATCTATACCGATTTCGAGCTGAACGATCCGGAGCAGTTCGAAGGATTGCGGGTACGTGCTCCCAACATCAACACGCAACGCTTCGTCAACAACCTGGGCGGCAGCCCCACGGAAACGGAAGAGTCCGACATTCCGACGGCCTTCAGCACCGGGCGCGTGGATGCCATGATCACGTCTAGTTCCACCGGCAACTCGATGACCGCCTGGGACTACGTTTCTCACTACACCGATGCCAATCTATGGCTGCCCAAGAATATCGTATTCATCAATCAGCGGGCCTTCGACCGTCTCGACGAAGCGACTCAGGAAGCCGTGCTGGAAGCCGCCGCACGCGCCGAAGAGCGTGGCTGGCAGATGAGCCGCGACGATAACGAGTCCAGCACCGAGGCGCTGAAGGAGAACGGCATCACCGTTGCCACGCCCAACGACGAGGTAGCGGCTGCGCTGCAGGCCGCCGGTGACCAGCTGTTCTCGGACTGGCAGGGCCGTGCCGGAGAACAGGCCCAACAGGTGCTCGACGAATACCAGCAGCAACGCGCCGACTGAGCGCGGCCGGTACCACGGCGTGGCGGCCCGCCGCCACGCCTCCCCACGTACGCCTCGAGGCCTGTTTCATGATCTTCAAGTTCAATACCCTCTATCGTCTGGGTGCCTGGGGCGCAGCAATCTGCATGATCACGATCTGCACTCTGATCGCTCTGCAGGTCTCCTTCCGCCTGATCGACGCCCTGCTCGTACTGATCGGCATGCGTCGGCTTGGCCTGGGCATCACCGGCGTTTCGGAGATCGCGTCTTACCTGCTGGTGGGTGCAACCTTCCTGGGGCTCGCCTACACCTTCGTGCACCACTCCCATATACGCGTCACGCTGCTGATTTCACGACTACCCTCGGCCATCAGGGTCTGGTTCGAGGTCTTCTGCCTGCTGATCGCCCTGGCTATCAGCCTGCTGCTGGGCTACGGGCTGGTGGAGCTTGCCCGGGAGAGTCGCGTATTCAATGACGTCTCCTCCGGTTTCCTGTCGATTCCTCTGTGGATCCCTCAGACGGTACTGGCTACCGGCGTGGGACTGCTCTGCCTGGCTCTGAGCGAAGCTCTGGTGATTACGCTGCGCATCGCCATACGCGACCCGAGCCGCTTCCGCGAAGCGACGGCCACCGACGACAGCGAGACTCACTGAGTCGCACCTCAACCACACGGAGTAATGTCTCGTGCTGATACTCAGCCTGGCCACCATCATGACCCTGGCCGTTCTGCTCGGCAGCGGGGTGTGGATCGCCTTTGCCCTGATCGGAACCGCCTGGGTCGCACTGGCCTTCTTCAGCCCCTTTGCCCCGGGCCCGATCCTGGCCTCCGACTTCTGGGGAGCCAGCTACGGCTGGGACCTCACCGCTCTGCCCATGTTCATCTGGATGGGCGAGATCCTGTTTCGTTCGGGCCTGGCCGACAACATGTTTCGCGGCCTCTCGCCCTGGCTCAACCGTATGCCGGGCCGTCTGCTGCACACCAACATCATTGGCAGCGGCATGTTTGCCGCCGTCTGCGGTTCCTCGGCGGCCACCTGTGCCACCGTGGGCAAGATGACGCTACCGGAGCTGGAACGCCGCGGCTACGACAGCAACATGGCCATCGGCACCTTGGCCAGCGCCTCGACGCTGGGGCTGCTGATACCGCCCTCCATCGTGCTGATCGTCTACGGCGTCGTCACCGAGCAGTCGATCTCGCGGCTGTTCATGGCCGGTATCGGGCCAGGCCTCATGATCCTCGCCCTGTTCATGACCTACCTCATTCTCTGGTCGCTGATTCGCGGTAACCGCCAGGGCCTGACCGGACATGACGAGTCGTCCATGCCGCTGGCTCAGAAGCTGAGGCAAACGCTGGAGCTGCTGCCCATTCTGCTGCTGATCGGCGGCATCATCGTGTCCATCTACGGCGGGCTTGCCTCTCCCACCGAGGCCGCCGCCGTCGGCGTTGTACTGTCGATACTCATCGCCCGCTGGAATGGCAGCTTCGGTATCGGCATATTTCGCGACTCCCTGTTCGCAGCCATTCGCACGGCCTGCATGATCGCCTTCATCATTGCCGGCGCCTCGTTCCTGACCTCGGCCATGGGGTTCACCCAGGTGCCCATGCAGCTGGCAAGAACGATTGGGGAGATGGGGTTGTCGCCTACCATGCTGCTGGTGGCGCTGACCGTGCTGCTGCTGGTGATGGGCTGCTTTCTCGACGGTATCTCACTGATCCTGCTGGTGACCGCCATCATCATGCCGCTGGTCAGCGCCGCCGGCTTCGATCTCATCTGGTTCGGTATCTACCTGGTCATCGTGGTGGAAATGTCGCAGATCACACCGCCGGTGGGCTTCAACCTGTTCGTGATCCAGGGCTTGACCGGGAAGGATATCCTGACCATCACCAAGGCCACCCTCCCCTTCTTCCTGCTGATGATGCTGGCCATCGCCTTGATGCATCTGTTTCCCGAAATCGCTCTCTACCTGCCGCAGACGATGACCCGCTGAAAACCTTTCCGGCTAGCCTGCCGCGCTGCCATCCCGCGCTTCCCCTCGAGGGTTGCGCGGGTAGTAGCGTTCGGGCTGGCGCTCCACGTGGGCAAAGAAGCGCGTGTCCTTATAGGGCATCTTCATGAAGCCCGATACGCCCAGCCCTTCGATGAGCCCTACCGCGTCGAGAATGTCTTCGAGCCGGTCGCTGAATTCCGCTTCGCGGGTAGGATCGAGCAGGCGATAGTAGCTGTGGATCTTGAGGTGCTGCGGTAGCGCTTCGAAGATGATCATGCCGGTGTGGTGGATGTCGTTGAGCGCTTCCAGCGAGGTGATGATCGGCTCCGGCAAGACCAGGAACTCCTCAGGATCGGGCCCGTCCTCGAAGTAGCTGTGCAGCCGGCTGCGATCCTCCAGCTCGGGTACCGAACTGAGTTCGTAACGCAGCCGCATACCCGGTTCGACGATGAACGGGTGCGCCGGGCTCTCGCGGTCCAGGTGCAACGTATCGCGCGCGTTGAACAGGCAGCTCTTGAAGATCCCCTGACGATAGATGGCGCGTGCCAGGTTGACCATATTGTTGACCGCCGCCACGAAGGCCGGCTTGAGTGAAGTGTCGTGCAGGTTGAGCGAAGTATCGATATAGACGCCTTCCGCCTCCCAGCGCACGGCGAGACCCCCTACCACCGGGTACTTGCCCAATCGGCTCACCGCCGCGAGAAAGGCCTTTTCGGTCTCCCCCATGCCCTGCATGAAATTCTTGTAGTAGCGATCGAGCTGCACATCGTTGACGTCATTGAGCGTTTCCTGGCCGCCCTCCTCGCGCAGGAATGCCTTGCGCGAGCTGTACACCACGGTATCGATCTCTCGTGTCAGGGGGCGCACCCAGGTGGGCACGAGCGGGGTTTCGGCCGCTTCGGGAAGATCGATCATCACCACCCGGGCCAGGCGCGGCATCTCGCGGATGAAATGATCGCCGGCACGCAGGCGAACTCGGGGGTCGGGGTCGAGCATGCCGTCGAGCATGCGGGCAAACTCCATGGGCAGCCCCAGCGAGGTCGCGGGGATGGCCCGATGGCCAAAGCGACAGGACTGCGCCGAAGCCAAGGCGTAGAGCGTACCGGCCGCGCCCTGCTCGTCGAAGCGCGGCGACGACAGCGCGCCGTTCAGCTGCTCCTCGCCGATGAAGTAAACGTCGCCGAGGCGAGCATTGGTCTGCTGCAGGTTCTCCGACATCAGCTCCATGACGTTGGCCGCCACGAATTGCTGGTTGGCATCGAGCTGGGCGAAAACCGACGAGCCCCAATCGATCAAGGCCACCTCCTCACGGGCGGCATCGAAGACGAGATTGGACGGTTTGATGTCACCATGCACGATGGGCCGCCCCGCCGGCCCGGCCTCTTGGCGCAAGCGACGCAGGATGCCGGCAAGCTGATCGGCAATCCGCACCACCAGGCGCGGGGTGAGGCGCCCTTCGCGCAGCGAGACCTCTTCGAGATTGATGCCGGGAGCACGCTGCATCACCAGGATGGACTGATTGCGTACCCGCTGGAATGCGATCAGCCTGGGAACCCTGGGATGGTCGACCTGCTCCAGCATGAACGCCTCCTCTTCGAGACGGTCCTGCAGCTGTTGGGGCAGGGTTACCCGGGTGAACTTGAACACGTATTGCTCTTCGTGGGCGGTAATGCCGCCAAACACGAAGCCATAGGCGCCCTTGCCGATCAATTCGATATTGCGGTAACCCAGCTGTTCGAGCTGGGCCTGGCACAGCGCCACCCACTCCTTGAGCTTGCGCGCATCATCCTGGCTGAGCAGGTAGACGGACTGCTCCTCCGGAATGTAGAACTGCTGCAAGGTCGCCTGATTCATGGGTGTCTGCCTGTCGCTGCGAAAGCCGCCCGGGGTCGACGCCGGGCGGCTTTCACGGGCTAGCCGAGATGCAGGAGCATCGTTTCGGGCCTTTCCAGATAACCCTTCCACGCGTTACAGAAGCGCGCGATGGTGCCGCCGTCGATGACCCGGTGGTCTCCCGCCCACGTAGCGGTCATGATCGCTCGCTTGACTACCTCGCCACGCTCGTCGAAACGCGGCAGCCACTGACTCTTGCCGATGGCGACGATGGCCAGCTCCGGCGCGTTGATGATCGGCGAGGCGTAGGTACCGCCGAAGGCGCCGATGTTGGAGATGCTGATGGTGCCGCCCTTGAGGTCCTCCTGTGACACCCGCCCTTCCCTGGCATCGGCGGTGAGGCGCTGGATTTCCCGGGCTACCTCGAGCACGCTGCGCTGCTCCACCCGCTTGACGTTGGGCACGATCAGTCCCGAACGGCTATCCACCGCCATGCCCACGTTGACCGACGGCAGGTAGTGAATCTCGGTGACCTCGGCGTTGAGACGCGCATTGAGGATCGGCTCCTCGCGCACCGCCAGTGCCAGTGCCTTCATGAAGAAGGGCATCAGCGTCAAACGCGCCTGCTGCGCCTCGGCAAGGGGCTTGAGACGCTCCCGCAGGGCGAGCAGCTCGGTGACGTCGATCTCCTCGCCATACTGGAAGTGCGGGATGGTGCTGGCGGACTCCACCATACGTCGTGCCATGACCGCACGCACGCCGCGTATCGGCTCGATTCGCACCTCGCTATCGTCCCGCTTCGGCGGCGCTGCGGCCGCGGCGCTGCGAGAGGCATCGTCGGCTGCGGTTTGACGCGAAGGCCGATCGCTGCCGGCGCGAGCTTGCTCATGCTGAGCCTGTGCCGACGGCCCGGTTTCGAGAAAGCTCAGCACGTCCTCCTTGAGCACGCGACCATCCTTGCCCGAACCGGCAATGGCCTCGAGCTCCAGAGCATGCTCGCGTACCAGGCGTCGCACGGCGGGGCTTGCCGGGATGCGGCCGTAGGGCCCCCGGCCACCGCTCGCGACCGGGGTCACCGCCCTCTCCCCTGCCTCTCGCGCCGGAGCCGAAGCCTCGCTGTCGCCTGATTCATCCGCCTCATCGGGCTCGGTATGTGCCGGTAGATAAGCGAACAGCGGCGCATGGACCTTGGCGATATCGCCCTTGGGCACGTGAAGCTTGCTTACCGTACCGGCCTCGGGCGCCGTGATCTCGACAAGCGCCTTGTCGGTCATCACGTCGACCAGGGGCTGGTCCTCGGCAATCTCGTCGCCTTCATTGACACGCCATTCGACCACCTCGCATTCGACGATCCCCTCGCCGATGTCCGGCAGGATGAAGTCCTTGGCCTTGGTCGTCTTCGCAGTGGCGTCTCGCGTCTCGTTTGCCGACGATTGGCCGCCGGCTGAAAGCCGTGCCGTGGGGGGCGGGGCTTCGGCAGCCGGGCTGACCACTTCATCCTCGGCATTCGCTACGGGGATGGGGGGCGCTGCCGTTTCGGCAGACACTTCCCCTTCGGCCTCGTAGGCGAACAGCGGGGCATGCACCTTGGCGATATCGCCCTTGGCCACGTACAGCCGGGTCACACGGCCCGCCTCCGGCGCGGTGATTTCCACCAGCGCCTTGTCGGTCATCACTTCCACCACCGGCTGATCTTCGGCGATCGTGTCACCTTCCGCCACGCGCCATTCGACCACTTCGCACTCCACGATACCTTCGCCGATATCGGGCAGCTTGAAATCGCTCATCGTTCTCTCCTGTCCTGATATCGGGCGTCAGAACGCCACGGATGCCTTGATCGCTTCGAAGATTTTCAGGTGGTCGGGCATGTACTCCTTCTCCAGCGTCAGCGGGAAAGGCGTGTCCATACCCGTCACCCTCTCGATGGGCGATTCCAGGTACAGGAAGCAGCGCTCCTGAATGGTAGCGGCAATTTCGCCGGCAAAGCCGCCGGTTCGCGGCGCCTCGTGGGTGATGACCAGTCGGCCGGTCTTGAGCACCGACTCCACCACGGTATCCTCGTCCCAGGGCAGGATGCTGCGCAGGTCGATCACTTCGCAGGAGATACCGGCCTTCTCGGCCAGCTCCACGGCCTTGTCGATCACCTCCATCTGCGCCCCCCAGCCCAGCACGGTGATATCGGTTCCCTCCTTAGTCACCTCGGCTTCGCCGATGGGAAGCTGATAATCCTCCTCTGGCACTTCACCCACTGCGGCGCGGTAAAGCCGCTTGGGCTCGAAGAAGATCACCGGGTCGGGATCGCGAATGGCGGAAAGGAGCAGCCCCTTGGCTTGATAGGGGTTGCGTGGCACCACCACCTTCAGCCCTGGCGTATGTGCGAAGTAGGCCTCCGGCGACTGGGAGTGATAAAGCCCACCGGAGATGCCGCCGCCATAGGGCGTACGAATGGTCAGGCCGCCGACATTGAACAGGTCGCCCGAGCGGAAGCGGAACTTGGCGGTTTCATTGACGATCTGGTCGAAGGCCGGAAAGATGTAGTCGGCGAACTGAATTTCGGCCACCGGCACCGAGCCCTGGGCAGCCAGGCCGTTGGCAAAGCCGATGATGCCCTGCTCCACCAGCGGGGTGTTGAAGCAGCGCGAGCGCCCGTACTTTTCCTGCAGATGGCTGGTGGCGCGGAATACGCCACCGAAGACACCGACGTCCTCGCCGAAGCAGAGCACCTTTTCATCTTCGGCCATGGCGATGTCGAGCGCGTTGTTGATCGCCTGAAGCATGTTCATTCTGGGCATCTCAGGCTCCTCCCTGCTCGTCGCTGGACTTGTCGTCGCCACCCGGCTTGACGTCGGGGTCGAGGGAGAGCGCCCCCTTCGGGTAGGCATCGGGATGCTTGCGAATATGGGTCTTCAGCGCATCGAGCTGACGCTGAAGCGCAGGCGTGACATCGGCATACACATCCGTCACCAGGCTTTCCAGCGGGGGCGGTGGGCGCTTCTCGGCACGCTTCATGGTTTCGAGCACGTCACGGCGCAGGGTCTCCTGCTGCGCCTTCTCCTGCTCCTCGCTCCACCAGCCGCGTTCGATCAGCCAGCGCTGCATGCGCAGCAGCGGGTCCTTTTCACGCCAGGCCTCCTCCTCCTTGCGCGATCGATAACCGCTGGGATCATCGGATGAGGAGTGCGCTGCCAGGCGATAGGTCATGGCTTCGATCAGCACCGGCTGGTTGCGCTCGACGGCGATCTTGCGTGCCTCCTGGGTGGCGCGATAGACCGCCAGCACATCGTTGCCGTCGACGCGGATCACATGCATGCGGTAGCCGAAGGCCCGCGGCGCGATGCCGTCGGCGGCAAACTGCTCGCTGGCCGGCGTGGAGATGGCATAGCCGTTGTTACGGCAGAAGAAGATCACCGGGACCTTGTGCACCGAGGCCATGTTGAGCGCGGCATGGAAATCGCCCTCAGAGGCCGCGCCTTCGCCGAAGAAGGTAATGGTGCAGTGGCCCTCACCGGCCAGCTTCTGGCCGTAGGCGTAGCCGGCCGCCTGAGGAATCTGGGTGGCCAGCGGCGACGAGATGGTCATGTAATGCAGCTTGCGCGAGCCGTAGTGGATCGGCATCTGCCGGCCCTTGCCGTAGTCGAGCTCGTTGCCGAACAGCTGATTCATGAACTCGTCGTAGCTGAAGCCGCGGTAGACCAGGGCGCCCTGCTCGCGATATTGCGCCATGATCATGTCGGCGTCGTCGAGGGCTGCCGTGGCACCGATGACCGCCGCCTCCTCGCCGGTACACTGCATGTAGAAGGAAAGCCGGCCCTGGCGCTGGGCCGCCATCATGCGTTCGTCGAGCACCCGAGTGACGAGCATGGCGTGATAGATCTTGAGCGCTTTTTCCTCGTCGAGCTCGGGGGCTTCGGCACCTTCGTACAGGGTGCCGTCCTGCTGCAAGAGTCGAAACGTGGGGATGTTGAACTCATCGCCTGTCATGAAGCTTGGCGTGTGGACGTCGTGTGTTGTTGTCATCTTCCTGATCCTTGGGTAATGGCAGGAGGAGTGCCGCCCCTCGTGAGGGCAGTGTTGTCTCTAATGTAGCCGTCTGCCAGAGGGTCACTCCAGCAGTTCGCCAACGCTGGAAAAGTTGACGTTAACGTAAGATGAATCTAAACGCACCTATTTTGCTGGACAACCCCCAGGGCATACGACGAATGCACTACCCGCCCTTCGAGTGCCAGCCGAAGACCCCATGAGCGCCAGTGCATCCGACATATCGAACCTGCAGCACGGCCGCACACTGGGACGTGCCTGACTCAGCCTATGGGCGACGCTGCAGTCGCTCGAAGACACTATCCACGGTAAGCGCCAGCAGGCCGATGAGCAAAGCGCCCTGCACGATGTAGGCCGTATTGCCGTTGACGATGCCGGAGATTATCGGATCGCCGAGGTTGCTCGCGCCCACCGTTGCCCCCAGAGCCGCAGTGGCGATATTGATGGTGACCGAAGTGCGAATGCCGGCGAGGATGAAGGGTGCCGCCAGCGGCAGCTCCACTTGACGCAGTATCTGCCTCGGCGTCATGCCCATGCCGCGCGCCGCCTCGTGTACATCGGGGTCGATACTGCCAATCCCTGCCAGGGTATTGCGCACGATGGGGAGCAGGCCATAGAGCAGCAGAGCGACGATGATGGGCAGTGTGCCGAAGCCCAGAGCCGGCACTGCCAGCGCCAGTACGGCAACGGGTGGGAAGGTCTGACCGATGGAGGCGAGCTGGGCTACCAAGGGCAGGAAATCTCGGCCCGCCTCCCGTGTGACCGCGACCGCAGCGCCAACGCCGAGGATGACCGCCAACAGCGAGGCGATGGCCACCACCAGGACGTGCCGTCCCAACAGCGCAAGGAAATCGCCGCGACGGTAGATCACCTGGCGCAGGTCCGGCTCGAGCAGACGAAACAGCCATTCCAGCTGACTCATGCCCGCGGCCAACGACAGCAGCAGGATGAACCAGATGAGCGGCGCCAGCCACTGGCGCTGTGTGGCCACTGCACGCGTCGTGACGGGCGATGCTGTCATGGCGCCTTGGCTCCGAGCAGACGGCGCAGCGAGAGCTCCCCGATGGGGATATCCTCTTCATCGACTACCGTCAGCCGATCGACCCGATGCCAGAGCATGACCGACAGCGCCTGGCTGAGCGAGGCTCCGTAGGGAATTCGCTCGCTGGCCAGCAGACGCGGGCCGAAGGGCAGCATACGCTCACCGACCTGGATCAGCGCCGCCTCCTTCAGGCCACGATCCAGGCCGCCCAGCAGGGACTCGACGAAGGGGTTCGCAGGTTCGTGCAGCAGATCGATGGGACTGCCCTGCTGAACGATTCGCCCCTGATGCATCACCACCAGACGGTCGGCGAGCGCCAGCGCCTCGTCCATGTCATGGGTGACGAAGACGATGGTCTTGTGCAGACGTGCTTGAAGCGCACGCATTTCATCCTGCAAGGTGGCCCGGGTAATGGGGTCGAGTGCACCGAATGGCTCGTCCATCAGCAGGATGTCGGGGTCCGCGGCCAGGGCTCGCGCGACACCGACGCGCTGCGCCTGGCCGCCGGAGAGCTGACGGGGGTACTTGTCGGCAAATTCCGCCACCGGCAGACCGAGTAGCTGCATCAACTCCTCGACCCTGTCGCGCACCCTCTCCTTGGGCCACTTGAGCAGGCGTGGCACCAGACCGATGTTGCGTGCCACCGTCCAGTGCGGGAACAGGCCGGTACTCTGGATCACGTAACCGATGCGCCGGCGCAGCGTGACCTCGTCGAATGAGCGCACCGGCTCACCGTCCAGGTGAATCTCTCCACCATCATGTTCGATCAGGCGATTGATCATGCGCAGGGTGGTCGACTTGCCGCAGCCCGAGGTACCCACGAGCGCACACAGCTCCCCTTTCGCGACACGCAGCGAAATGGCATTGACGGCCGTGTCATCGCCGAAGCGCTTGGTCACGTCGAACAACTCGATCATTGAGCCCCTCCTGGGCGCAGTCGCTCACTCAAGGCGCCGATCAGGGCGTCGGCGACCAGCGCCAGCGCTATGATCGGCAAGGCGCCAAGCAGCACCATGTCCATGGCCGCCTGGCCCAAGCCCTGAAAAATGAAAGTGCCTAGACCGCCGGCACCGATCAACGCCGCCACCGCCGTCAAGCCTATTGCCTGAACGGTGGTGATGCGCACACCTTCCAGCACTACGGGCAGTGCCAGCGGCAGGCGGACCTGAACGAATACCTGGCGCCGGCTCATGCCCATACCGCGGGCCGACTCGATCACTCCCGCGTCCACTTCCTCGAGAGCCACGAACATATTGCGCACCATCGGCAACAAGCTGTAGCCGAGCAGTGCAAGGAACGCCGGTGCCCAGCCGATACCGCTTACCCCCATGGCTCCCAGCCAGTCGACCCTGGAGCCGAGCCAGGCTAGCGGCGCCAATAGCAGACCGAACAGCGCAAGGCTGGGAATGGTCTGAAGAAAATTGAGCGCAGCGAAGCCGATACGACGCACGCCCGAATGCCTGCGCATGACCAGTACCAGCACAGCGGCAAGCAGCAAGCTGACCCCCACCGCCGCACCGACCAGCATGAGATGCGTATAGACGGCGCTGGCGAACTGATCGCTGCGTACCCGGTATTCACGCACGAGCGCCAGCGGCTCGAGCCAAAGCGTCAGGGCCAGCCACCAGCACGCCAGCACGGGCATGAACAGCAGCCAGCCTTTGGCACGCGACACGCCCAGCCGGGTGCGCAATTCGATCATCGCAAGCAGCAGCAGGAACAACAACAGCCACAGGGCACTGCCGATTCCCACCCGGGCCTGGGGGGTATCAGCATCGACGAAGCCGAGCGTGGCGGCGGCCAACCACAATGGCAGCAGCATCAGCACGGCCACCACCACGGCCAGCGAGCATTGCAGACCCTTGCGGCTTGGCTGCCAGGCCAGCACCGCCACTCCCAGCAGTGGCAGCCCCAGCAGCAGCGCCGGCCAGCCGCCCATCACCTCCAACGAGGTATATGGCGTGCCGGGCACGATACGATTGGGTGCAACGTTCAACGCGTCGAGAAACAACCAGGCCAGCACCGAGGCCAGCATCAGACTCAACAGGACCCAGTTGGGAGACTGTCTGCTCACGCCCACGCATCAATCCTGGAGTTCGGCAAGATAGTCCTCGGCAACCTGACGCGGATCGATACCCTCTACCGCGACCAGGCCGTTCAACTCCTGCAGGGTCTCGAGATCGAGGGATTCGAACAGGGGTTCGAGCAGTTCGGCAATCTCGGGATGCGCCTCGAGCACTTCCTGACGCACCACAGGAGCCGGCTGGTACACCGGCTGAACGCCAAGCGTATCCTCCAGCACGACGAGATCCAGCGCGCCCAGCCCACCGTCGGTACCGTAGGTCATGGCGGCGTTGACCCCACTCGTCTGCTGGGCGGCGGCTCGCATGGTGGCTGCCGTATTGCCACCGGACAGCACCAGCAGTTGATCGGAGCTCAGCTCGAAGCCATAGGCTTGCTGAAAAGCCGGCAACGCCTGTTCGGATTCGACGAACTCGGCGCTGGCGGCGAACTTGAACTCGCCGCCGTCATTGAGATAGTCCGCCAGATCCTCGAGGGTCTCGAGACCATGCTCGCGGGCGAGATCGGCGCGTACGCTCATGGCCCAGGTATTGTTCGCCTGGGCGGGTGTCAGCCACACCACGCCATTCTCGGCATCACGTTCACGCACCGTCTCATAGGCGCTGGCGGCGTCGTTCCAAACATCGCTGTCGGTCATGTCGAAGAAGAAAGCGCCGTTGCCGGTGTACTCGGGGTAGAGATCGATCTCGCCGTTGAGCAGGGCCTGGCGCACGATACTCGTACCGCCCAGCTGCAATCTGTCCTGGGTCTCGATGCCACCCTGCTGCAGCCGCTGAATGATCAACTGGCCCAGCACGGAGCCCTCGGTATCGATCTTGGAAGAGACCGTCACCGGATCGCTGGCGTGAACGTTCGCGATGAATAGCAGGGAGCCGACAGTCACTGCCGCAAGAGACGAGTTGCGCTTCATGATCATCACCATCCTTTGTGTATGTCCGTAGAGTATAAGGCGTGTACAGTTTGTCTGTCAGACCCGATCTCAACGCGGAGCTTGACGCCCATGCCCGACAGCCATGCCACCCTGCTCTCTCGTTGCCACCACCCCCTGGTGCGTGACCTGGCCTGGCTCGTGCTCGCCCCCGACCTGATCGCCACGCCATGGCCGGGCCGTCCGACACGCGAAACGCTGGGTCTGAAGGACGACGAGCCGTTTTGGCGCTACTTCGAGGGACTGGAGGCGCAACCGCAGGGACTGGAGCGTCGGGTGGGCACTACCGTGGATGGCCGCATGGGGCATTATCACGAGCGGCTGTGGCAGTTCCTGCTCGACAGCGCGCCGGGCACCCGCCTGCTCGCCAGCAACCTGCGTATCCACCAAGGCAAGCGCACGCTCGGCGAGCTAGATCTGCTCTACCGGCGCCGCGATGATCCAACGCCGGTGCATCTCGAAGTGGCGATCAAGTTCTATCTGGGCCTGCCGCAAGGTCCAGGCTCCGAGCACGATCAGGCCCGCTGGATAGGTCCCGGCGGTGCCGACAGCCTGGCCACCAAGCGTGAACACCTGGATCGCCACCAGTTGCGCCTCACCGAGCGGGTCGAGGCACGCTTGGCGATCCACCAGCATATCCAGCCCCGCGACCTGGGCCCCGCTGCCGAGGCCAGCATTCAACGCCAGCTGGCAATGCCGGGTGTGCTTTTCTACCCCTGGCATCAGGCAATGCCGGCGCCGCACGAAGCGGCCCCCGGCCACCTGCGCGGCGACTGGCTGCATTGGAGCGACTGGCGACGGCTACGTGACGGGCTGCCGAAAGGCACCCGAGCGGCGTGGCTGGTCAAGCCGCACTGGCTGGCACTGCCTCGTGACGAAGCGTTCCTGTCGTTACGCGACGTGGAATCACGCCTGGCGCAACATTTCTCGCGCCCCGCCTCACCGGTGCAAATAGCGCTACTGGAACCTGGCCACCATGACGTACGCCACCGTCGCCTCTTCGTCGTGGGTGACGGCTGGCCGCTCCAGATTCCGTTACCGCCCCGCCCGCGCCCCGCCGGCTGAGGAGAGACGAAAACGCCCGGCCAACGTGGGCCGGGCGCGCGACGCAACCGAACCGCTATCGTCCTGGCGGCTCGAAGATCCAGCTCGTACCCTCGCGGGAATCCTTGAGCACGATACCAAGGGCGGCCAGCTCGTCGCGGATGGTATCGGCGGCGGCGAAATCCTTGGCCTTCTTGGCCTCGGCCCGCTGCACGATACGCGCCTCGATCTCATCTACCGCCAGTGGCAGCGACGCCTGATCGCCCTTGAGAAAGACCTGAGGCTCCTGGGCGAACAGCCCCAGCACTCCGCCCAGGCGACGCAATTCGGCGGCCAGCACAGGTGCCTCAGCGGGCGATTCCTTCCTGGCCCGATTCAGCTCACGTACCAGGTCGAACAGCACCGCCAGCGCCTCCGGGGTATTGAAATCGTCGTCCATGGCGGCAGTGAAGCGTTCGGCGTAGCGGCCGTCGACCTGCCCATCGAGAGCTTGGACGGCCGTCAGGTCGACTCCTTCGAGTGCATTGTAGAAACGCTCCAACGACTTGCGCGCCTCTGCCAGAGCGTCGGGGGCGTAGTTGATCGGGCTGCGGTAATGGCTCGCCACCAGCAGGTAACGCACTACCTCGGGATCGTGAACCTCGAGCACCTCGCGAATGGTGAAGAAGTTGCCCAGCGACTTGGACATCTTCTCCTGATTCACCCGCACGGCGCCGGCATGCATCCAGGTGTTCACGTAAGTCTTGCCGGTGGCCGCCTCCGACTGAGCGATCTCGTTCTCGTGATGCGGAAAGGTCAGGTCCGGGCCGCCGCCATGAATGTCGAAGGTATCCCCCAGGCAGCAGGTGGACATCGCCGAGCACTCGATGTGCCAGCCGGGGCGGCCCTCCCCCCAGGGTGAAGGCCAGCTCGCCTCACCCGGCTTGGCCGCTTTCCACAGCACGAAGTCGAGCGGGTCTTCCTTGTGCTCGTCGACCTCCACCCGCGCGCCGGCACGCATCTCGTCGGGGTTGCGATTGTTGAGCTTGCCGTAGCCCGCGAACTTGCGCACGCGGTAATAGACGTCGCCGTTCTCGGCCGGATAGGCATAGCCCTTGTCGATCAGCGTCTCGATCATGGCGATGATTTCGGCCACGTGCCCGGTGGCGCGGGGCTCGTGGTTCGGTCGCAGTACGCCGAGGCGAGCCTCGTCCTCATGCATGGCAACGATCATGCGCTGGGTCAGCGCCGCGATGGTCTCGCCGTTCTCGTCGGCACGCTTGAGGATCTTGTCGTCAATGTCGGTGATGTTGCGCACGTAGGTGACGTCATAGCCGCGCCAGCGCAGGTAGCGTGTGACGACATCGAACGCCACCATCACCCGGGCATGGCCCAGGTGGCAGTAGTCGTAAACGGTCATGCCGCAGACGTACATGTTCACCTTGCCCGGTTCGAGCGGGGTGAACGGCTCCTTGCGGCGGGTCAGCGTGTTGTAGATCTGCATGTCAGCCCTTCTTCTGTATCTTCGCCCAACTGTCCTTCAGCCCAACGGTGCGGTTGAACACCAGCTTACCGTCGCGACAGGCGTGACGGTCGGCACAGAAGTAGCCCACGCGTTCGAACTGAAAGCGCTGCTCGGGCGCGGCGTGAGCCAGGCTCGGCTCGCCCATGGCCTGACAGATCTGCAGCGACTCGGGGTTGAGGTGCTCGAGGAAGTCGGCATCCTTGTCCTTGTCGGGTTGCTCGACCAGGAACAGATTGTCGTAGAGACGCACTTCCATCGGTACCGCCTGGGTCGCACTGACCCAATGGATGACGCCCTTGACCTTACGGCCTTCCGGGTTCTTGCCCAGGGTGTCGAGGTCTACCGAACAGCGCAGCTCCACGATCTCGCCGGCATCGTCCTTCACCACTTCGTCGCAGCGAATCACGTAGGAGTTGCGCAGGCGCACTTCCTGACCCGGCGCCAGACGGAAGAACTTCTTCGGCGGCTCCTCCATGAAGTCTTCCTGGTCGATGTAGAGCTCACGGGTGAGCGGCACCCGGCGCACGGCCATGTCCTCTCGCGCCGGATGGCCCGGCACCTCGTAAACTTCCTCGTGGTCCGCGTCCACGTTGGTCAGCACCACCTTGAGCGGATTGAGCACGCACATGGCACGCGGCGCGTTGTCCTCGAGGTCCGCGCGGATGGCGTGGTAGAGCATGGCGATGTCGACCAGGCCGCCATCGGCGCGAGTCACCCCGATCATCTCGCAGAACTTGCGAATCGATGCCGGCGTATAGCCACGCCGACGCATGCCGGAGATGGTCGGCATGCGCGGATCGTCCCAGCCATCCACGATACCCTCGTCCACCAGCAGCTTGAGCTTGCGCTTGGAGGTCAGGGTGTAATTCATGTTGAGCCGTGCGAACTCGATCTGCCGCGGCTTGGCCGCCACCGGCAGGTTATCGAGAAACCATTCGTAGAGCGGGCGATGATCCTCGAACTCCAGGGTGCAGATCGAGTGGGTCACGCCCTCGATGGCGTCCGACTGGCCGTGGGCGAAATCGTAGGAGGGGTAGATCTTCCACGCATCGCCGGTCTGATGGTGATGGGCATGGCGGATGCGATAGAGAATCGGGTCGCGCAAGTTGATGTTGGGCGAAGCCATGTCGATCTTTGCCCGTAACACCCGCTCGCCCTCGTTGAATTCACCGGCACGCATGCGTTCGAGCAAATCGAGATTCTCCTCAACGCTGCGGTCGCGCCACGGACTCGGGCGGCCCGGTTCGGTCAAGGTGCCGCGATACTCACGGATCTCGTCGGGTGAAAGGTCGTCTACGTAGGCCTTGCCGTCACGCACGAGATGCTGCGCCCAGGCGTAGAGCTGATCGAAGTAATTGGAGGCATAGCGCACCGAACCGGCCCATTCGAAGCCGAGCCAGCTGACGTCCTCCTTGATCGCATCGATATAGGCCTGCTCCTCCTTCGCCGGGTTGGTATCGTCGAAGCGCAGGTGACAGTCCCCACCGAATTGCTCGGCAAGCCCGAAGTTCAAACAGATCGATTTGGCGTGCCCCACATGGAGGAAGCCGTTGGGCTCCGGCGGGAAGCGGGTCACGACCTTGCCGGCACGACCGGCCTCGATCTCGTCGCGGATCTGATTACGAATGAAATTCGGCGCACTGGCGGTTTCGGTGGTCATGTTATTGCGGCAAACCTCTGGTTGGATTGCGAGTCTGGGCAGGGCCTTGGCTGAACATGGGCCCGACGTGCTTCGCGCATCGGTGCAAAACCGCTATTATAACGCCACGCCCATGCACGGCGCCAAGGCGCACTCCTTTCGTACAGGAAAACTTCGATGATCATTCTCGAGACCAGCTTCGGCGATATCGCCATTGCTTTGAACCACGACCAGGCGCCCAAGTCCGCGGCCAACTTCGAGCAGTACGTTCGCGACGGCCACTACGACGGCACCCTCTTCCATCGCGTCATCCCCGGCTTCATGATTCAGGGCGGTGGCTTCGACCAGGACTTCAACCAGAAGCCGACCCGCGATCCGATCGAGAACGAGGCCGACAACGGCCTGAAGAACCTGACCGGGACGCTGGCCATGGCCCGGACCCAGGACCCGCACTCCGCCACTGCCCAGTTCTTCATCAACGTGGCCGACAACGACTTCCTCAATCACAGCGGCAAGTCGCTGCAGGGCTGGGGCTACTGCGTGTTCGGTGAAGTGGTCGAAGGAATGGACGTGGTCGAACGCATCACCGCCGTGGATACCACACGTCGCGGCATGCACGCCGACGTGCCGGCCGAGGACGTGATGATCAAGCGCGCCTATCTCAAGGACGAGGCCAGCGATAGCTGAGGTCTCCCGTGCGCCCACGAACGGACAGGCCAATGCTCGGGCCAGCGAGGCTGGCCCCGAGCCATGACTCGGCCGGGCTTATCACGCCACCTATGCAGCCAGCCAACCACGAGACATCGCCATGAGCACCACCCTGCTGATCTCCGACCTGCATCTGCACCCCGAGGCCCCCGAGGTTACCGAGGGCTTTCTCGGTTGGCTCGACAGGCGGGCACGCGGCGTGGACGCTCTCTACATCCTGGGCGACTTCTTCGAGGCCTGGATCGGCGACGACCTGCTCGACCATGCCGACCAGGACCCCAGCGGTAACGCCGCGCTAGCCCTGCGGGTGACCGCGGCACTGCGCAGCCTGGCAGACGACGGCACGCAGATCTATCTGATGCATGGCAATCGCGACTTCCTGCTTGGGCATCGCTTCGCCGCAGCCGCCGGCGCCAAGTTGGTTACCGACCCGGCAGTACTGCGCTTTGCCGACGAACCCGTGCTGCTCATGCATGGCGACAGCCTGTGTACCCGTGACGAGGCTTACATGGCATTTCGCCAACAGGCTCGCAACCCGGCCTGGCAGGAGCAGGTCCTGGCCATGCCGCTTGCCGACCGGCTTCAGCTGGCGGCCGCATTGCGTCAGCAATCGGGTGAAGCGACATCCAACAAGGCCGAGGACATCATGGACGTCACGCCTCAGGAAGTGATCGACACCATGCGCGACCACGGCGTAACGACACTGATTCATGGCCATACCCACCGCCCCGCCGTGCATGAACTCGAGCTGGACGATCGGCGTCCTGCCAGACGCATCGTATTGGGGGATTGGCAGCCCGGTCAGGGTTGGGAAGTCGAGATCGGCGCCGATGGGAATCCGACGCTGCGTGAAGTCGCCCTCTGACGGTCAAACTTCACCGATAACCGAGCTTCGACCCAACATCCTCACGCCTCTGGCAGACGACACGACTGAAGCGCGGCAAGGAGCTCTTGCGCCGGTGGCATCTTCTCCGGCTCACCTATCAGTTCCAGGCGCGAGTCCCTGCGCCATGCGGAGCTGACAAGGCTCACCGCACCATCACTTCGGTTATAGAGTTTCCAGCCTGCATGGGTGTGCCAGACCCCCTTCACGCGCAAGTCGGTCGGCAGACCATGCAACACCTGGGTAAGACGGTCGAGATCGAAGACGTCTGCAGCGTTCCAGCGCCACCCCTGAGTGACATAGCCCAACGCCCGCCCACTTGCTTCCAGCGGGCTTCCGGGCGCTGGGTCGAGCTGAGCGAAATCATCCAGCACCAATACCTGGGAGCCAGCCTCGCGCAGTGCTGCATGGCCGTCACTCGTCGCTATCGCTCTCTCAGGCCGGTGACAGCCGCTCGCCAGCAGCACACCCACATCCAGCTCGCCGCGAGGCGCTTGCGCCACCCATTTCTTGGCCGGCCACAAGCCTCGAGCAAATGTCTCGGCGGCGGCGACCTGCTCCGGCCCCACCCGATCGATCATCGTCAGCACCACCGCATCGGCCATGGCCAATTGATCGTTGAAGGTTTCGTGCTCACGCACCCGGGGATCGTCGAGGCGGGATGGGTCCAGCAGCGCCACGATATCGTGAACCTCGAGCACGCCGGCAAAGGCTTCGCTACGCAGCACATCGAGCAGACCCGCCGGATGCCCTAGCCCCGAGGGTTCGATAAGCACTCTATCCGGCCGATGGAGGCGAAGCAGATTGACCAGAGTGGCCTGTAACACGAAAGCCAACTGACAGCATAGGCAACCGCCAGGCAGCCCCTTCACGATGACGTCGTCACGGGAGTCGAACATCGTCTGGTCGATGCCGATCTGGCCGAATTCATTGATCAGTACCGCCCAACGCTCGCCCTGAGGCTTCTGATCGATGAGACGACGAATCAGCGTGGACTTGCCGCTGCCCAGAAAACCGGTGAACAGGTGAACGGGTATCGATTCGAGAGGTGTCGAACGCATGTGCGCTCCAGAAGGACGATAGCGTTATAGAGTAACATATCGCACCTCCCCTGGTAGCAGCTGCGGCCAGGAAAGTGAATCCCAGATAACGGTATAATTAATGCACGAAAGAAAGGGGGCGGACGCCCCCTTTCTTTCGTCATGCTAGCGGTTCAAACCGCCACCATCAGCGGGATATATCCGCCGTCTCACGCAGATGGCTGCGTAGCGCCTGGACTGCCGCCTGGGCACGCAACTGCTCTGCCATGCGCGCGACGAAGGCCTCGGTCTGCTCATCCGCTTCGCCACGCTCGACGCTGTCCAGAGCGATCAGGACGACTCTCTCACCGTCCGAGGTATGGCCGAAGACGGTACCCTGGTCCTGGTCAGGATGAGGTAGCCGGAAAGCCGCCTGGAGTACGGCACGCGGCACATTATCCTGCTGCCGGGAGGCCTGCTCGACCTGCTGCCAGTCGAACTCGAGATCCTCCCCTTGACGCAAGCGCTCGACCTGCTGACGAGCCACGTCGAGCAACGCCTCGCGCTCCTTGATACGAGTCACTGAGGCCGCCACGGGCTCACGCACCTCTTCGAGCGGCAGAACGGTGGCTTCACGATGCTCTGCGACCCGCAGCACCATGCGACGATCGGTATCGAGCTCGATGACTTCACTATTGAAGCCCTCGACCAGCACGTCCTCGCTGAATGCCTCACTCATCACGCCGGGCTCGGAAAGCACGCCGGAGCCACCGTCGCGAGACACCCAATCGCTCTCACGCAGCTCGAGATCGAGACTAGCGGCGACGCTTTCCAGGTCATCGGCGGCAAAGCTCTCGTCGATGAGCGCCTGTACACGGCGGTTGAAATCGCCGGTGACCTGGTCGAGCGCCAATTCGCGAGACAGCTCGTCGCGCATCTCGTCGAAGGAGGGCTGGTCGAGCTCCGTGACCTTGACCAGATGCAGCCCATTGCTGGTTTCGACCACGCCGGACACTTGACCTGGTGCCAGCGCGAACGTTGCTTCGTCGAATTCGTCACCGAAGAAACCGCGACTGATCACGCCGAGATCACCACCCTGCTCGGCGGAAGCGGGATCCTCGGAGACCTCCAGAGCCAGCGTTTCGAACGCTTCGCCTTCGGCCAGGCGAGCGCGGACGCTCTCCAGCCTTTCCGCGGCTTCTTCACGGCTGCGCTCACCGTTGTGCGTGACCATGATATGCGAGACACGCCGATCAGCATCTCGCCCCCGCTCCTGCCACGCCTGACGCAGCGCTTCCTCGCTCACATCGACACGCTCGGCCATGTCCTGCCGGTCGACGATCACGTACTCGAGACGGACCTGCTCCGGGCGCTGATAGTTGGCCTGATGCTCCTCATAGTAAGCCAGCAGCTCCTCCTCACTGACCGTCACCGGCTCCTCGAGGTCGCCGGCTGTAAGAGCATGGTAGCGGAAGCTACGCACCTGGCCTTGCAGAGCAGCGAGGGTTTCACGCTCTCCCGCAAGCACGAAATCACTTACGGCCAAGCCCTGCTGCAGCTGCTGACGCTTGAGATCGACCCGAAGAGCCGCGCGGAACGAGGTAGGCGTAAAGCCGGCACTGGCGAGGCGATTGCGAAACAGGTCGGAATCGAAGCGGCCGCTCTGATCCTGGAATTCAGGCAGGGTCACGATGACCTGGTCGAGCTGCTCTTCGGAGAGATGCAACCCACCCTCCTCAGCGAAGGCAAGCATCAAGCGCTCGCCGATCATCTCATCGAGCACCTGACCACGCAGGGCGCGCTCCTGCTCGGGTGGCACCTGGCCGGAGCGGATGGCACGTTGTACCTCCATCTCCAGCTCCTGACGGGTAATGCTCTGGCCGTTGACCTTGGCGACCTCATCGCCACCGCCACCGAACAGCCCCACCAGGGATTCGACACCGAACAGCGCCATGGTAACGACCACGGCACCGATGATGATCTTGGCGCCCCAACTTCTGGAGCGGTCACGAATACTTTGCAGCATGCAGGCCTCGGTTACTGATTGTTGGCTGGCGGTGGCGCCACATTATACGGCGGCCAGGGCCCGTGGGCCATGGGTCAACGGAGTGGCGTACCACCGATGGCAGATAGCGTGCCTGGACGTTGCTACCAAAAAGAAGGCGCACCGCCGAAGCGATGCGCCTGATGGTTTGCTGCCGACACCGATTCGCCCGTTAACGAGCTGGCGGCGCAAACGATCCGTTGACTCAGTTGACGGAGTCCTTGAGCGCCTTGCCAGCCTTGAAGGTCGGCACCTTGGCTGCGCTGATCTGGATCGGCTGGCCTGTCTGCGGATTACGACCGGTACGAGCGGCGCGCTCCTTCACCGAGAAAGTACCAAAACCGACGAGTGAAACGGTGTCACCTTTCTTGAGGCTCTCGGTAACGGTATCGACCATGGCATCCAGTGCACGAGACGCAGCGGCCTTGGGAATATCGGCAGACGCGGCGATAGCTTCGATCAGCTCGGATTTGTTCACACTTCACCCCTTGACGGTTTCAGTAAATGGCTCTAATCGGCATGCCTTGCGCCGGGCAACACGATCACAGCATGGCTGGCAGTTTATAGCAATGCTGTAAAAGAGGTGTCAAGCAACTCAGGCGCCGAACCGCGTCATACCGAGGTTTGCTCCCCTGCATGACACGGTAATTATC